>NZ_RAVY01000267.1:0-10989 GCF_003611625.1 Corallococcus sp. CA054B | reverse complement strand
GGCTTCGGCGGCGGGCGGAGGGGTGGAGGGGGCGCCGGAGCCGGGCTTGAAGGCCTCCTCGACGGAGGTCTCCACGCGGCGCACGGCGGTCTCGATCTTCTCCGCGGCGGTCTTGGTGGTGGCGGCGGCCCAGGTGCGCAGCTGCACGAGGCCTTCCTTCACCTTGGCCTGCTTCTCCGGGTCCTTCACTTCCTTGAGGAGGCGCTCGGCCTCCCCGCGGAGGTCGTCCGTGGTGCGCTTGAGGTCCTCGCCGGTGCGCTTGAGGAAGTCCATCAACTGCCTGTCCCACTTCTCGGCCATGACGCGTCTCCTCCGTCTGCTCGAATCCATCCAACTGCACGTAGCGACCGCGCGCAAAGCCTTCCGCGCTGTCCGTGTAGGACGGCGGAGCGCGCCATTGATTGCCGCGTGGCAGTGCGTCAGGGGCGCCGCCGGGGTGCAAGCGGGTGGGCGCGCGACAGTCGGATGGCAGACACGTTAAGGTGCGTGCCCTCTTCCGGGAAGGCCGCGTTGGGGCGGGCCCGGTGCTGGAGTGTTCCCATATGCCGTCCCGGTCCATCCGAGCGCTGTCCTCGCTCGTCGTGCTCACGTCCCTGTTCGCGCTGGTCGCCTGTGGCTCCAACGAACCGGGCTCCGAGGGGCCGGTGCTGCCCCAGGTGACGCTGGCGGCGGCCACGGTGGGGGCGGCCTACGAGAAGGCGCTGACGGCGACGGGCGGCACGGCGCCGCTCACGTATTCGGTGGACCAGGTGCCGCCGGGCTTCTCCTTCTATGGAGACAGCGGGCGGCTGGTGGGCCCCGCGACGACGGCCGGCGAGTGGTCGATGACGGTGGTGGTGCGCGACGCGAAGGGCGCCCAGCACACGCGGGGCTACGCGTTGCGCGTGTGGCCGGCGCCGGTCATCACCACGACGCCGTCGCGGCTGCCGAACGCGCCCGAGGGCAAACCCTACACCTTCACCTTCACCGCCACGGGCGGGACGCCGCCCCTCACCTGGTCCAAGGAGCATGGCGCGATTCCGGACGGCCTGGATCTGACGGAGGACGGGATGCTGACCGGCACGCCGTTTGGCCCGGCGCTGTATGAGTTCACGCTGCGGGTGGAGGACGCCAACGGCGCCCACGCGGAGGCGGTCATCCAGGTGCCCGTGCCCACGTCGACCGGAGAGCTGCCCGACGGTGGCCCGGTGACGGATGGCGGGACGAAGACGGACGGCGGCACGGATGGCGGGACGCAGCCGACGGCGGCGCCGCTGAAGGTGGGCAACTGGAACATCGAGTGGTTCGGCTCCTTGACCGAGGGCCCCACGGACGAGGCGCTGCAGTTGGCCAACGCGACGGCGGTCATCGCGGACGCGGGGCCGGACGTGCTGGGCGTGGCGGAGATCGTCGGCGTGGACGCGTTCAACTCGCTGAAGGCGAACCTCGACGGCTACAGCGGCCTGCTCGCGGGTGATGGCTGGTACGGCTCGACGTCCCAGAAGGTGGGCCTGCTCTACAAGACGAGCACGGTGGAGCTGGTGAGCTCGAACGTCGTGCTGACGGAGTGCGCGCTGGACTTCGCGTACCGGCCGCCGCTGCGCGTGGACCTGAAGGTGCTCCGGGGCGGCTCACCGGTGGACCTGACGGTGATGGTGCTGCACATGAAGGCGTACGCGGACTCGGATTCGTACCTGCGGCGCAAGGGCGCGGCGGTGTGCCTCAAGGACTACCTGGACACGAACCTGCCGACGCAGAACGTGATGGTGCTGGGCGACTGGAACGACGACGTGGACGCGTCCATCTACACGCCCTACGAATCGCCGTACCTGAACCTGGTGACGGACTCCGCGCGCTACAAGTTCCTCACCCAGCAGCTGTCGGAGTCCGGGGAGCGCTCGACGGTGAGCAACAGCCAGTTCATCGACCATCAGCTGGTGACGAACGAGCTGGCGAAGTTCTACGTGGCGCCCACGAAGGTGCTCAAGCCGAGCATCGTCAGCTACAGGAGCACCACGTCGGACCACTACCCCATCTTCAGCACCTTCAACTTCGGCTCGGCCGCGCAGTCGGGGAGCGTGAAGGTCACCGCGCCCAACGGCGGTGAGACGCTGCAGGCGGGCCAGACGTTCAACATCACCTGGACGTCCAGCAACGTGTCGCAGGTGAACATCACGTACACGCTGGACGGGACGGTGTGGCGCGCGGTGGCGTCGGGCCTGACGGCGTCCACCGGCCGCTACACGTGGACGGTGCCGAATGAGTCCTCCACGGCCGTGCGGGTGCGTGTGGCGGACGCGGCGCGCGCGGACGTGGCGGACGTGAGCGACGGTGCGTTCACGCTGACGCGGCCGACGCAGCAGGTGTTCATCAACGAGTACCTGGCGCAGCCGCTCAATGGCCCCGCGGGGACGCCGGACTACGACCAGCAGTTCGTGGAGATCTACAACGCGGGGCCGGGGCTGGTGGACCTGAGCGGCTGGAAGATCCACGACGCGAAGTCGTACTCGGGCGCGGAGGCGGCGCGGCACACGTTCGTGTCGGGCACGGTGTTGCCGGCGGGCAAGGCGTACGTGGTGTACTCGGGGTCGTCCGCGGTGCCGGTGGGGGCGCAGTACGCGACGTACGCCAACAACAACGGCTTCGGGTTGCGGTTCGACCGGGGCATGAACCAGCAGGGCGCGGGTGACATCGTGTATCTGGTGCGCGCGGACGGGACGGTGCAGGACAGCCACTCGTACCAGAGCGCCAGCGTCGACGTGTACCCGGGCTATTCGTTCAACCGGAACCCGGACGCGAGCGCCATGGGGGATTGGGACTACTGCATCAACCTGGGCTACGACTACTCGACTCCAGGCCGCCGGGCGAACGGCAGCGCGTTCTGAGCGGTTCGCGGTGACATGACTTCCACCTGGGGTTCTGCTTGGGTGGAAGGATGCACGTCTGGATTCACATGGGGAGGGGCGTCACTGCCGTGGCGCTCTGCCTGTGGCTCGCGGCCTGTGGCGGGACGCGTGCGGCGGTGGCCCCGCCTTCGAGGGAAGAGCTTCCCCGGCGGGTGCTGCTCCTGAGGGAGGCCCCGGATGGGAGCTTCACCCAGGAATGGCGGCCCGCGGGGGACTTCGACCTCGCCCACTACGTGAAGGCCCCCGAGGGCCGGCGCATCGTGCGGACCGCGCGCTCCGTGCGGGACTGCGATGCGGAGCACATGGAGTGCATGCAGGAGTGCGTCAGCCGCCCCCTGCCCAAGGATTACGAGCACTACACGGTTCCGCGTGGCAAGGGAGGCATCGAGGAGTATTGCAACAACCGATGTCTGCGGCCCTACATGGACTGCATCGAACTTGAGAAGCTCCGGCCGCAGGAACTCTCCTCTGCGGAAGCCGCCTCCGATTGGGCTCGAAGGAATCAACGCTCCATCGCGGTAGGGAGCGCCGTGGTGATTGCCGGGGTCATCTTCGTCGTTGTATCGGCGGGAGCGGGCCTCATCGTCCTCGCTCCGGCGGTGTTGCTGGCAGATCTGTCCGTCACTCCAGAATCCCTCGTGGAGAGCACCCATTGATGCGCTTCATCGACGAACTGGAGATCATTGGCAGGCTCTTCTCTGAAAGCACCTCCGACAAGGACAAGGAGGGCCTTCGCTTCGCATCGGATGCCATCCGGTTCATCCTGAACACCGGTCAGGCGAATGAATTCGAGGCGTACATCCAGAGCCTTGATGCCTCCGCGCCTCCGCTGATCATCGCCCGTTTCAAGACCCGAGCCGAAGCGGAGGCGGGCATGAACGCGCGAGTGCCCCCCGTACGGCAGGCCTATGTGCTGATTGGAGACGACTACTACTCCGCCATGTTCGTACCAGCCACAGGGCGGACCCATCTGGTCTTCATGCCCCCCATCCCGGAGCATTACCTCCAAGAGATGGCGGACCGGCGACTCACTCCTTCGGGCCTGTCCTTCGCCACGAAGGAGGAGGCGGAGGCGTGGATGAACCAGCAGCCCACGCCCCCACAGCAGGTGGTCATCGATATCGGGGGTGCTCCGTATCTGGCCGCCTACCACCACCGCATCGACTACCGCGTCCTCTATCCCCTGCCCGCCCCCACGCCTCCGTCGCGGGAGACGTGAAGGCGGCACGGCGAGGCGGTGATTACAGCCGGAACTGCACGCGCACGCCCGGCTGGATCCAGACGTGGATCTGCTTCTCGCCGTCAGAGAGGTCGTTGCTGATCTCCCCGGCATTGCCCAAGCGGATCGAGCCCTTGTTGTACTGCCCCACGGACGCGGAGATGTAGGGCCCCACCGCGATGGAGCGGGTGAGCTGGAGGTCCACGCCGAAGTGGGCGTGGCCCAGGTCATAACCCTCGAGCTTGAACCAGGAGTTCCCCGCCCCTTCGCCCACCTCCAGCGAGCCGATTTCATAGCCCACGCCCACTCCCACCCACGGCGAGACGAAGCCGTCCGGCCGGAAGTGGTAGTCCAGGTCGATGCCGAAGCGCAGGACCTTGCTCTTGCAGTCCACGCCGTCCGCGCACGCGTCACCGGGACCGGAGCCGATGCCGTACTGGAAATAGCCGCCCAGCGAGAGCTGCCGGTTGAAGAAGTAGGCGACGTCCACCTGCGGCGCCACGGTGCTGCCGAACGTGTCCTTCAGCGAGAGGTCCGTGCCGGAGTCGCCCACCGGAATGCCGAAGGCGCCGCGCACGCCCAGCGCGAGCCCGGAGTTCGAGGGTTCCTGCGCCGCCGCAGGCAACGCGCCCAGGCAGGAGGTCAGCGCCAGCGATGCGATGAAGTGTCGAGCAGTCATGTCATCCAGGGTGAAGGGGCCGTCATCCGACGGCGTTGGGTGTTGGGCACGTACTGCAAGCCCACGGCCAGGGTTCACTGGATGCGGGCACCCGGGCTTCGCACGTCGCGAGGGATTGGAACAGCACTGAAGCGCGACAGGAATGTCAGTCTTTCGTTACAGGTCATGGCAGGTTCGCACCGAGCCAGAGCCCTGGAGCAAGCCATGTCCTTCCTGCCGACCGAAGACTCCGACATCGTCCGCTGGCTGCGCGCCGAGCGCGAGGCCCGTGGGCTGGCCCGCATCGAGCTGTCCGCTTCGTTGAAGCATCAAGGGGAACTGCTGGATGACACGTTGCTCTTCACGGCGCCGGACGGAGCGCTGACGTTCGGTTCGCTGCCGGAGGCGCCGCGCGCCCAGGTCCAGGGACTGATGCGGCGGCATCACGCGTCGGCGCCCGGGCTGGGAGACCTCGCGCTGTCCATCGTCTGCGACGCGCACGCGGCGCCGCGCATCCAGATGACGAACGCGGCCACGCGGGAGCATGACGCGAAGGAGCAGGCCCGCGCGGAGGCCCACTTCGATTCGCGCAAGTACGGGCGCGCGCTGGCGCAGCGGGTGGCGGAGCTGCTGGACGCGGGAGCGGACCTGTCCATCACCGTCGACCCGCGCGAGGGCGTGTCCCGCGCGCTGTGGAGGTCCGGGGATGGCACGTACGCGCAGGGGCTGCGGTACATCCAGGGAGACTCCCAGCCGAAGCGGACCTTCGCGTCGCGGGAGGAGTTCAGCCGCTGGCTGGCGGAGCAGAGCGACGAGTCCCTGGCGAAGGAGGACTTCCCGGACGACCCTCGCATGTGGGGAGTCGCGACGTTCAACCGCGAGTTCTTCGCGCGGAAGACGGGCCGGCGGTCTTAGGTAGGCCTTTTCCCCAAGGATGCTTGAGGTAGGCTGGGTTTTCCTTGCCCAGCCGCCACAGCCAAGGGCCTTCCAGGCCCCGTGCATTCCCATGCGTGTCACCCCTATCTGTTAGGTTTGAAGGATGGAGGTGACCCGTGATGTCGCTGTCCACTTCGGTCATTCCCCTGGTGCTGACGGTCCTGCTGGGCACCACGGCGGTGGCGCAGTCCCGCACTCCCTTGGTCAGGGAGCGCAAGTCCCGGCAGCTCACGCTGCGCGCGGAGGAACCGCCGGTGCTGTATCCGCTGCATGTCGCGGCCCATGAAGTGACCACCCTCACCTTCGATGCTCCCATCGTTCCGGAGTCCGTGGACCGGAGCGTGCTCGCGCCCTACTTCACTCGCGTGTCGGTGCATGAAGACGTGCTCGTCCTCAAGGCGTCCATGGACATCCCCGCTGGCAAGGAGCCTGTGATCACGGTGCGCTTCGCGGGCTCGAGTGCTCCGGAGCGGGTGGCGTTCGTGCTCACGACCGTGACGGCGGAGGTGGACTCGCAGGTGGAGGTGTTCCGGCAGGGACGCACCGCGCAGGATTTGGGGAAGGAGCTCGCGGACCTGCGGGCCCGTTGCGCTGTCACCGAGGCGGGGCTCGCGACACTGCGTGCGCAGTGCGCGCTGCGTGGACTGGGTGGCGCGGTGTTGATGGGGGATGTCACCCGGGAAGGTGTCACCGTGGACTACTTGCCGGAGCTTCCCGTGAGCATGGGCATGACCGCCATAGGTCCCCACGTGCTCTACCGCTCGGCGAGCACCCGAGCCCTGTCGACATCGCTGCTCAATCCCGAGGGTTCAGCCCCCTGGACCCCTGGCTTCGCACGGATGACGCCGCGCGGCCCCAACGTCCACGGGATGCCGATCCGTGAGCTTCCCCTGCTCATGCAGGTCAAACAGCTGGCTCCCGGGGATCGAGCCACCGTGGTGGTGGAGTGGCGCGCGCTTCCGGAGCTGCCCGTGGGCACGCACTTCACCTTGGAGCTGCTGGACGCGAAGGGCGAACGCGGCGTCCGCTGGGAACAGGGGGTGCCATGAGTCCAAACGAGACAACGCCCGGCGAGCACGCGGGGCGCATGCGTCACGCATCCACGAAACCTGCCCAGAAGGCCTTCAGCCCTGCCCCTCCTTCCGTTCGGCTGATGGTGGTGGACGCGCTTGCCGCTGGCACCCTCATCGGCCCCTGGCACGTCGTCCAGCGAGTGGCGGCAGGCGGATACGGCACGGTCTACGTCGTGCACGCGAAGCATCGTCCACGCGGCAGGCGGTACGCCCTGAAGCTCGCTCGCCAACCCGACAGCCCCTGGTTCTCACGCGAAGCGGAAGTGCTGTCCCGCTTGCGGCATCCAGGAGTGCCTCGCTTCGTTGCCGCGGGAAACTGGCAGCCGGGCTCCGGGAGCTACCCCTTCCTGGTCATGGAGCACGTGGAAGGGGAGTCGCTTTATGCGTGGGCCCGCGCTCGCAACCCCACGGCTCGGGAGGTGTGCGCATTGTTCATGCAGGCCGCGGAGGTCCTGGCCTTCGCGCACCAACGTGACGTCCTGCACCGTGACTTCAAGGGAGACAACATCCGCGTCCAGCCCGGCGGACGGCTCACCCTGCTGGATTGGGGCGCGGGCTGGCATCCCGAGGCGGAGCCGCTGACCGGAACGGGGCAGCCTCCTCCCGGCACGGCGCTCTACGCCAGTCCACAGCTCCACCGCTGGCGGATGGAAGTGCCTTCAAGGCAGGCACGGGAATCTCTTCGCTACAGCGTGACGGATGAACTGTACGCGGTGGGCGTCACCTTCCATCGGGTGCTGACAGACGCCTATCCAGCGCTCCCGCAGGCTGGAGAGGGATGGGCACGCGCATGGCCCAACCCGCGTGTGCCGGAAGCGCTGGCATCGCTCGTCACGCGCCTGCTCGCACTCTCGCCCGAAGCACGACCTCCGAGCGCATCCGCACTGGTCTCCGAACTGCATCAGGTCCTGGCCCATGTGGATCCAACGTGGGATCTGCCCCTGTTCGACTGGGCCATCCCGATCTCTGCATCTTCACGCACGACGCAGGAGGTGCCCGGGATGGCGGGGCCCATGGCTCCAGGCCAGGAGGTGCCGCTCCAGCACGCACGCCTCCAGCGCCTGGACCGGATCCAACGCCTTCGCGAAGCACGCGAACTGCGTCGCCGTGTCCCCGGGCAGGTCGCCCGGGTGGAAGCTCGGGCCATCCTCGCCGCGAACAGGGCGCGCCGCCGACAGGCGCTGCGGCCCCTGTTGCGCTGGGCAGCCGCGGGAGTCGCTGGCGTGCTGGCTCTCGTATCGCTGGTCTGGAGCCTGGGGGTCTTCTCGAGGTCCGACATCCACGCGCCAGAGCGGTCCTCCACGCCTCTCGTGGCGCGAGTGCCCGGGCCCGACCAAGCTGCCGCGTCCGGAGCGGCCCTTCCCTTCCCCGCGCCGCTTCCGCTGGAGAAGGAAGCCATGAGCATCCCCTTGAAGCAGGACCGCCCGGTTCGCGGCCGCTCGCTGGCGCGAGACTGCACGTTGGCCGTCGGCGCGGCATCGACCCTCATCGCTTGCGCGGGTGCGCAGGTGATGCCCAAGCCCCAACGCTGCTCCACGGAGGCACTGGAAGCGATGAAGGCGCTGAATCTTCGGCGGGATGGAAAGGCAGCCATCACGCTCGACATCCGCTATCCCTTCCGTCCGGACGCCATCCTGGCCACCGTGGGCGACGGAGACATCGTCAGCGTCCTGGAGGAAAAGCACGGCGGGCTTCCGGAAGGGACCCTGCTCTATGGACGGCTGTGGACGGCGGGCGAGGAGGTGGTGGGCCGCTACACACGAGCGGAGACGCCTGACGGCCGCACCTACCCGGTCTGCTTCGTCCTCGGGAACAGTGACGGCCGGTGGCCGAAGGCCCCGGGCTCCAAGCCCGGCGCCGTCGTCCTGCCTCGAAACGTGGGCTACACCGTGGTGGACGCGTTCCCCTAATCACAGCGTCACGGCCATGCGCCATGCGCCTGCGGTAAGACCCGGGGGATGAGTCACATCCTGGCGAACGAAGCGCTTCGCTCCGTCGTGCTCTACCAGCCCAAGTCCACCGAGGGCTGGCGCTACGCCATCTACACCCAGGAAGGCGTCACGGATGGGAGGTTGCTCGACAGCACTCCCTCCACTTCATTCGAGGAGGCCCGGGCCCGGATGGAGCAGACGCTGGTGGAGCTCTTCGGCCGCCCCTCCGCGGTCCGCTGGAAGGAGACCTCTCCGGGGTGGTGGACGGGCGAAGCGCTGGAGGGCCCAGCGTGAGCGGCCCACGCCGCGCTACTCCAGCAGGTCCAGGACCGCCAGGGGTTCCTTGGGTTCCAGCAGGTCCAGCCGGTGGCGGGCCTTCACGGCCAGCTCCAGGGGCTGAACCCCATGGCGGAACCAGGCATGCGCGATGCGGTCGATGCCCGCGCCAATCAATGGCGCCGCCGTCCGCAGGCTGGCGCGGAGAGCCACCGCGTTCGTCTTCCCACCGTGCAGCACCAGGTTCCGCTGCCGATAGAGCCGGCGGAATGCCCGCACCGCATAGCCCTCCACGTCCTTCAGTCTCTTGCGAGGATCCTTGAGCACTCCCTCCATGCGTGCGACCGCCGCCCGGTGACTCCAGACCGGCTCTGCCCAGGTGAGCGGCCAGGCCTGCAGGATGGCCTCGCCCATCACGGATGCGCGCTCATGATTGCTCGCGCACCGCAGGAGTTGCTCCCGCGGAGGACTGCCGCTGCTTCTGACTTGCAGGGAGGCCAGCAACGTCAACTCCGCCCTGGGGAACGAGCACGCCACCAGGGAAGCCAACCGGTCACCGGCAGGTGATTTCTGACCATCCTCGGGCGCGACCAGCAACGCTTCGATGGCGGCCCAGCCAGCGGCCACCGCGACCACTGCGGGTGCATCCAACTGACCCAGCAACTCAAACGCCGCGTCGACACGGCTGGGCGGTCCGGATGCGAAGAGCTGGTCCTGACGCTCCAGGCTGCGAACCTCGACCCTCCGATGCCGACGGAGCGGCAGTGGCCGCGGGATGCCTTCGACGTACGCATGCTCTCCATGCCGCATCGGATGGCCTGTTCCAATGAGAAGCCGGGCGAAGAGTTTCTCCACCGTTTCCGAGGCCCGCTCCGCCGCGGCGAAGGCATCGCGGGCGTGAACCGTCAGCAACCATCCTCCGCTCTGCCGAACATGGGCAGCATCGAATCCATTCGCGAGGAACCACTTCGAAACCGTGGGCGCGTCACACCACTCGCGCGGTGGAGGCCCCTGGAGGCCCAGCGCGTTGTGCACGGTCAGGAGGACCTGGAAGCACGAAGGTGGCGTGCGAGCCAGGACATGGGCGTCCTCCAGCAACTCCGAAAGGCGATAGGTCTGCGTGGAATGGATGAGCCGGTAGGTCAGCCAGCGGTGGAGGAAGTCGGGGCTGAACCCTGCATCCAGGAGATGAGACGCCACGGCACGGGCCACCCGCTCCGGTTTCACCGGAACGCCCCGCGCGAGCTGCCCGGCCCAGCGCGTCAGGTACGACGCATCAATCTCTTCCGTGAGACGGTGCACCGCGGGCAGTTCGCCGGAGCGAGGCCTCAACGGCGAGCCAAGCAGACGCTGCAACAGGCTCCGGGACTGAGGGGCGATGCCTTCATCCGGTCCCAGGGTCCGAGACAATTCATTCGCCAGCCACTCGACCGCTTTGTCAGCGAGGACGCCCTCCGGGACGGCCTCCACCGCCTCCAACAGCTCACGGAGGCTGAGCACCGTTCCCACCTCCCAGAGTCCGCGGAACCATGCGGTGCGAGCCGAGAAGAACTCCAAGAGACGTGCCGCCACCCGCTGTGAGCTGTCCTTGCTTTCGAGCACCGAGCGCCTTACTTTTCGAGCAGGTCGCTAGACCGCCCTCTATTCGGAGGCCGTCACCCGCCGGGAGTCGTTCATCCCCTTGGGTCGCGGCCTCCATTTTTTTGTCCGCGGACAGGGTGACGGCTTCCGCCTCTCCTGTTTCCGCGAACCTCCCCCGCGCTCGATGCAGGATTCGAACCCGCGGCCTTTGGCTCCGGAGGCCAGGGGCAGTCCCGTCCAGCCGTTATCAGCCCTTCGCAAACCCTCGGAACCGCTGGGAATTCGGAGTCCGGGCGCGTCCAGCGTAACCGTCCGGCCAACGACGTGCCGCGAGGGATTGCCGGGGTAGCGGCGCGCGGCGGACGCTTCCGGGCATGGCGAAGCAGGTGGAGAAGCCGGAGTGGGCGCGCGTGGCGGAAGCGTTCGAGGC
>NZ_RAVY01000266.1:0-10998 GCF_003611625.1 Corallococcus sp. CA054B | reverse complement strand
CAAGGCCTACTTCGACGGCAAGCCGCGCGACGCCGCGGGCCCGCTGTACGCGTGGCTCCAGGCCACGCCCCGCACGGATGACAACTACGCGTGGGGGCAGTACTTCCTCGCCCGGAGCCTCATCGACCTGGGCCTCACGCACGCGGGCGCGACGTACCTGGCGCGCATCGCGCGTGAGCGCACCAACCCCAACGTGCTGCCGCGCGCGCTGGACGCGCTGAAGGGCCTGACGGACCGGCCGCACGACGAGGTGATGATCGACGAGCAGGTCTTCGGCGCGCTCGACCTGGGCTTCCTCCCGGACGAGACGGGCGCCTACGCGCACTACCAGCAGGGCCTGGTGGACCTGCGCGTGGGCAACGAGCGCTGGGCGAACACGCACTTCTCCAAGCTGCCGGAGACGAGCGCGGAAGCGAGCCGCGCGAAGTTCGCGCTGCTCGTCACCCGCCTCAAGCAGGTGAAGGATCCGCCGGAGGAGATGGTGAAGGACTTCCTCGGCCTGTCCCAGGACGAGAAGCTCACCCGCGAGGCGCGCAACGAGGCGGCGCTCGCGGTGGCCCGCCTGCGCTACGAGAAGAAGGACTTCACCGGCGCGCTGGACGCGTACGGCAAGGTGAAGCTGCCGGACCTGGATCCCGGCCGCGCCAGCCTCTACCTGGAGGAGGCGTGGACCCGCTACAAGCTGGGCGAGCTGCGCGCGGCGCTGGGCATCCTCACCACGCTGGACGCGCCGTCCTTCCGCGATGAGTTCATGCCGGACAAGTACCTGCTGCGCGCGCTCATCTTCCGCGACCTGTGCCACTACCTGCCCGCCAAGCGCGCGGCGAAGGAGCTGACGCGCCGGTACGCGGACTCGCTGGAGTCCGTGCGCAACCGCGAGGACCTGAGCCAGGACGCCCGCCTGCGCCGCGCCGCCAACGCGCACGGCGGCACCCAGCGCGCCGCGAAGTTCGTGGCCCTGCTGGACCTGGAGGGTGAGCGCCTGGGCCGCTTCGCCGGCAGCTTCGGCGACCGGCTCTTCGGGCACCTGACGCGCGTCTACGACTTGTCCCACGCGGAGGCCGTGCGCGTGTACGACGCGCGGCTGCAGGACGCCGTGCGCCAGGAAGCGGACACGCTCCTGCGCGCCGCCGAGCAGGTGCGCCTCATGGAGTACGAGGTCGGCCTCAAGCTGTACGAGCGCGTGAAGAAGGGCGCGCAGGTGGTGGCGGCGCAGGAGGAAGAGCTGCTGTCGCCCGCGCAGGTCGCCTTCAAGTTCGACAACGAATACTGGAACGACGAGCTCAAGTCCTACCGGGTCCGCATCGAGAGCCGTTGCATCGAGGAAACCCCATGACCGGCCCGTTCACCGGCCTCATCACCGCCGCGCTGCTCGCGGCCGCGGCCCCCGGCCCCAGCGGCCGCGTGGGACCCAACACCAACCCCATCGTGTCCAAGGCGAAGGAGCGCGAGGAGCTCGTCGCCAAGCTCAAGCGCGACATCTTCAAGGTGGACCGCGCCATCGGCGAGACGGAGAAGCTCATCTCCAAGAGCCGTAACGCCCCCTACCTGCCGGACCTGCAGTTCCGGCTGGCGGAGCTCTACGTCGAGAAGAGCCGCTACGTGTACTACCTCCAGGCGGAGACCCGGCCGGAGGGCGCCACGGGCGCCATCGTCTCCCCGGAGACGCGCCTGATGAAGCAGAAGGCGGTGCAGATGTACTACCGCCTGCTGCGCGAGTACCCGGACTTCAAGGACGGGGACCAGGTGACGTTCTACCTGGCGCACGAGCAGCGCGAGCTGGGCCAGTTCGACGAGATGCTCAAGACGCTGGGGGACCTGACGCGCAAGTTCCCCAACAGCCCGCTGCGCCTGGAAGCCGAGCAGATTCTCGGTGACCACTTCTTCGACAAGGCGGACCTCGTCGAAGCGGAGAAGCACTACCAGGCCATCCTGGAGCTGCCGCCGTCGCCGGTGCACGACCTGGCCCGCTACAAGATGGGCTGGATCCGCGTGAACCAGGCCAAGCACGCGGAGGCCGTCACGTTCTTCGAGGCGGCGGCCGCCAGCGCGCCCCTGCCCGGCGTGGACGTGAAGAAGGCGCTCAACGTCAAGCGCGAGGCCCTGCTGGACCTGGTCTACAGCTACACGGAGGCCAAGCCCCCCAAGGGCGCGCTCAACTACTTCGAGAAGCTCAGCGACAGCCGCGCCACGTACGCGCTCGCGCTGGACAAGCTGGGCAACCGCTACTTCATCAAGCAGCAGTACGAGTGGGCCATCCCCACGCTGCGCAAGCTGATGGAAGTGCAGCCGGACCCGGAGATGGACCTGGAGCGCGGCCAGAAGCTGTACGACTCGCTCAAGGCCGCCAAGGGCAAGGTGATGCCGGAGCCGGAGGACATCCGCTTCCTCGTGCGCGCCGCGGTGCAGAGCAAGACGGACCCGGAGATGACGGAGTCCGACCGCAAGAAGCAGCTCGCGGAGACGGAGGAGATGGCGCGCGACCTGGCCACGCAGGTGCACCTGGCCGCGCAGAAGGCGGACTCGCGCGACCTGTACGTGAAGGCCGCGGCCGCCTACCGCGAGTACCTGGGGCTGTTCCGGCCGGACCAGTACGTGCGGCCCATCATGAAGAACCGCGCGGACGCGCTCTTCGCCGCCAAGGAGTTCCCGGAGGCCGCGCGCCAGTTCGAGGAGCTGGCCCGCTACGAGGACAAGGCCAAGGACAACAAGGCCGTGGACACCGCCATGTACGGCGCGCTCCTGGCCCACTTCTCCACGCTCAAGCCGGAGGAGGCGCAGAAGCGCAACGCCTTCGAGGTGGCCGACGCGCGGCAGGCGCTGAAGCTCCTGGGCGCGAACTACGTGTCGCGCTACCCGCAGAGCCCGCACGTGCTGGACGTGAAGTTCAACATCGCGCGCGCCTACTACGAGGACGGCGAGTACCCGAAGGCGGCGGAGCTGTTCACCGCGTTCGCGCTGGCGCACCCGCAGTACAAGGACGCGCCGGTGGCGGGCAACCTGGCCCTGGACAGCCTCAGGCAGGTGAACGACTTCAAGAAGCTGGATGAGACGGGCCGCAAGTTCCTCGCGTCCTCGCTGCCGTCCAACTTCCGCGGGGAGGTGCAGAAGATCCTCACGCAGAGCAAGGCGGAGGCCCTGGACGAGCTGGCCCTGCAGAGCGCGCAGGAGACGGGCGACGTCATCGAAGGCCTGATGAAGGTCGCGGACGAGAACAAGAACAGCGACATCGGCGAGAAGGCGCTCTACGGCGCGTTCACCGCCGCGCGCGAGAAGCGCGACCTGCCGCGCGAGCGCGAGCTGGGCGCGAAGCTGGCGCAGTCCTACCCCAAGAGCCAGTACCTGTCGGACGTGCTGCTGACGCTGGGCCGGCACGCGGCGGAGGCGGCGGCCTTCAACGAGGCGGCCGGCTGGTTCGAACAGGTGGGCCAGAAGCTGACGGGCGACCTGGCGTCGGTGGACGGCTGGATGGCCGGTGCCCGCCTGCGCATCGCGCTGGGTGAGTACAAGGAAGCGTCCCGCAACCTGGAGACGGCGTCGGAGGCCGCGGGCGCTCGCAAGGGCGAGGTGCTGGCGCTGCTCGCCGAGACGCGCCTGAAGCAGAAGGACTACGCCCGCGCGAAGACGGCGGCGGAGACGGCGCTCAAGCTGGACAAGAACAACGTGGCCGCCGCGGCGGTGCTCGCGGAGGTGCAGGCCACCACCGCGCCCACCGCTCCGCCGGACGCGCTCATCTCCACCCTCACCGCAGCGGTGCAGGGCCCCAACGGCCAGACGGAGGAAGCGGCCAAGGGGCTCTGGTACCTGGGCGAGATCCTCTACCGCGGCTACAAGGACCTGCCGGCGGACAAGGTGGAGGAGAAGGTCGCCGCGCTCCAGGCCATGGAGGGCGTGTACACGCAGGCCGCGTCGCTCGGGTATCCGGAGTGGGCGGTGGCATCGCTGTGGAAGATTGCCCTGGCGTACGGCCACATCGCGGACGTGGTGGACCAGACGCCGGTGCCCGGCGGGCTGTCCGCCGCGGAGACGAAGCAGTTCCAGGACGCGGTGAAGCAGCAGGTGGGGCCGCTCAAGGCCCGCTCCGACGAGGCCTTCAAGGCCTGTCTGTCCCGCGCGGAGTCGCTGGAGGTCTTCAACGCGGCGGTGGTGGGTTGCCGCAACCGCACGGACGTGGCCGCGCTGCCGGTACCGCAGCCCGCCGCGCCCACGCAGCCCGCGGCGCTGGAGGACCTGCGCAAGAAGGCGGAGCGGGTGCTCACCGCGGAGGCGCTGGAGGCCCTGGGCATGGGCTACCTGGACGCGCACCAGTACGGCATGGCGCAGCTGACCTTCGGGCGCGTGACGGAGTTGCAGGACACGCGCGCGTCCGCGCACGCGGCGCTGGGCTGGGCCATGCTCAACCTGGGGGATGCGATGGGCGCCCGGGCGGCGTACGCCAAGGCGCTGGAGGCGGACCCCACCTACGACAAGGCCCGCCTCAACCTGGCCGCGCTGCGCTGCCGCTTCGGCGACACGGACGGCGCGCGCCGCGAGCTGGCCGTGCTCAAGGACATGGGCACGCTCAACGGTCCGGACGTGGACGCGGGATGGAAGGCATGCAAGTGAGCGCGCCCTTCCGCCGCATCGCCCCGGTGCTGTTCGCGCTCGTCGCCACCGCGTGTGGTGAGGAGGGCGGCAAGCTGGAGGGCAGCGTGACGGAGCTCATCGACCTGCGCTACCAGCGCACGGAGGCGGCCCTGGCGGAAGGGACGCTGGCGGTGAGCTTCGTCAACACGCAGGGCAGCGGGCAGGACGTGGTGTTGAAGGTGAGCGCGCGGGTGGCGGACATGCTGCCGGACAACGAGTACGCGGGCTCGCTGGACATCGACATGGCGGAGGCGCTGGACGACGGCTCGCAGCGGGGCAGCGTGGACCGCAGCGTGCTGGATGAACCGGTGCGTCCGTTCCCGCCGCTCGTGCGCGGCAACCTCTTCGTGAAGTCCCTTCCGAAAAACCCCGGGGACCGGGTGTCGGGCGAGTTCAACGTCACGTTCACCAACGGCACCGACGTCTACTCCGGCCGGACCATCTTCAGCCGTTTCGAGGCCATTGCTCCATGAAGCGCCACCTGCTCCTCAGCCTGTCCCTCCTGACCGCCGCCTGCGGCCCGAGCTACGGCATGCGCGTGCCGGACGCGCTGGTGAAGAAGCTGCCGTACGAGACGCGCATCGAGCTGCTGGAGGCGGAGAACGACCTGGCGCTGGCCATCGACCGCGTGGACGAGGCGGACAACGAGATCAACCGCGCGCGCGACAACATCCGCCGTGCGAAGAGCCGCCAGGAGGCCGCCGAGGACGAGGAGGACCGCGCGCAGGACGCGCCGTCCCGAGAGGTGGCGCAGCTGGCCATCGCGGAGTCCGAGGCCCGCGTGGAGTACCTGCGCGCGCACCAGCGCCTCAACGTGGGGCTGCGCGAGGTGGAGCAGCTGTCCCTGCGCTGCGCCTTCGCCCGCTTCGAGCTGGCGCGGCTGACGGCGGCGCGCAAGGCGAAGGTCCAGGGCAGTGAGCGCCTGGAGCCGAAGGATTTCGAGCAGCAGGTGTCCGAGTGCGAGGCCGCCGTGAAGGAAGAGCGCGCGAACCTCGGGGGGGACACGAAGGAAGCGCAGGCGGCGAAGGAGGCGTGGGAGGCGAAGAAGGCCGCCCTGGCCAAGAAGACCTTCGACGCGCGCGCCAGCCCGTACGTGGAGAACCTGTGATGACGAAAGCCGGAGTCCTTCTCCTCCAGTTGTTGACGGCCCAGGCTCCCGCTCCGGAGGCACCTCCGCCGGAGAAGCCCGCTGCGCGCGCGGACAAGCTCCCGGACGACCCGGACGCGCTCTACAAGCTGGGCACGGCCTTCCTGTCGCAGAACCAGGCGCGCCGCGCGGTGGCGCCGCTGACGAAGCTCGTCGGGCTCACGCCGGACGGCATCCCCGCGAAGGTCGCGCTCGCTCGGGCGCTGCGGCTGTCCGGTGACGTGCCCAAGGCCAAGGCGGTGCTGGACGCGGCGCTGGCGGCCTTCCCGGAGGAGGCCACGCTGCGTTCAGAGCGCGGCCTGCTGGCGCGCATCCAGGACGACATGGATGTGGCCATCACGCAGTACTCCGTGGCCACGGAGCTGTCGCCCAAGGACGCGGAGCTGCGCTTCAACCTGGGCGAGGTGCTCCAGCGCGCGAACCGCACGGACGACGCCATCGAGGCGTACCGCGAGGCGCTGAAGCTGGACGGCGCGCTCCAGGTGGCTCGGGTGAACCTGGGCAAGGCGCTGGCGGAGAAGGGGCTGGCCGCGGAGGCGAAGGAGACGCTGCGCGAGGCCATCCGCCAGAAGGACTCCGACGCGGAGGCGCACTACAACCTGGGCGTCGTGCTGATGCGGGAGAACGACGTCACGGGCGCGTTCGCGGAGTATCAGGCGGCGCTCAAGGCGGACCCGAAGCACGCGCGCGCGCAGAACAACCTGGGCGTGGTGCTGGACGGCCAGGGCAACGCGCGCAAGGCGGCGGAGGCGTTCCAGAAGGCCATCACGTTGGATCCGAAGTACGCGGAGGCGCACTTCAACCTGGGGCTCGCGTGCTTCCAGCTGGGGGAGAACGCCCGGGCGACGAAGGCCTTCGAGAAGGCGCTGCTCCTGGGGCCCCGCCGCGCGAGCGGCCCGTACACGCAGCTGGGCCAGCTGTACCTGGCGCAGGGCAAGAAGACGCAGGCGGTGTCCGCGTTCCAGAAGGCCATCGAGAAGAGCGCCGACGACGGCAAGAAGACGACGGAGGCCTACCAGGGCCTGGCGCGTGCATATCTGGAATTGGGCAAGGTGGACGACGCGGTGGCCACGCTGAAGACGGCGGTGGAGACCTTCCCGGATGAGCCCGGCGTGCGCGCGGGCTACGGCGACGCGCTCAAGGCCAAGGGCGACCTGGACGGCGCCATCGCGCAGTACTCGGCCTGCGTGAAGCTCCAGCCCACGGTGGACAACCGGCTGATGCTGGCGGAGGCGTACGCGAAGAAGCACGTGGGCGCCCAGGCGCGGCCGCTCTACGAGGCCGTGCTCCAGGAGGATCCGAAGCACCGCGCGGCGAAGCTGGGCCTGGCGGACCTGCTGCTCGCGATGGGCGACTACGCGGCGGCGGAGAAGCTGCTGACGCCCGCCGCGGGCGAGGAGGCGGAGACGGCGGCGCTGGCGCGGCTGGGCATCCTCCACTCGCGGCGCGGCCGGCCGGACCTGGCGGTGCCGGAGCTGGAGGCGGTGGTGGCGAAGGACCCCGCGCAGCTGGAGGCCCGCGCGGAGCTGGGCTTCCTGTACCTGCGCGGCGGTGACGAAGCCAAGGCGCTCCAGGTGCTGAGCGACGTGCTGGCGGTGGAGCCGCGCAACTCGCTGGGCCTGCTGTACCTGGGGCACACGCTGTACCGGCAGGGCAAGTTGCCGGAGGCGGAGAAGGCGTTCCGGGGTTCGGCGCAGGTGGACGCGGGCGCGGGCGAGCCGCACTTCGCGCTCGCGCAGCTGCTGGAGGCCACCAACCGCAAGGCCGAGGCGAAGAAGGAGTACGAGGCCGCGGTGCAGCTGCAGCCGGACCATGCGGACGCGAAGAGCGCGCTACAGAAGCTGGCCGTGGACGTGCCGTAGTCGTCGTAGGGGGATGACCATCATGCGAAACCATCCGATGCGCGTGGGACTGGCCGCGGTGTTGCTGCTGGGGCCGGTGACGGCCGGCGCGGTGAGCCAGAAGCTGCGTTACAAGTTCGAGTCGGTGTCCGACCCGGTGACCACCGTGGTGGACGACAGCGGCAAGGGCCACACAGGCACGGCGCAGGCCAGCAATGGCGGCGCCGTCGCGGTGGAGACGGCGGGCTACGAGGGCCAGGGCGTGCGCTTCCCGGCCGTCTGTGTCGGGACGACGTGCGCGAAGGCGTTCATCAGCGCGGCGGACTCGGCGTCGCTCAACCCGGGCACGGCGCTGTTCTCCTTCGGCGCGCGCGTTCGCGTGACGCTCGCGGAGCTGAGCGCGGACCACGGCTCCAACCTGGTGCAGAAGGGGCTCTACAGCACCGCGCAGTGGAAGCTTCAGCTGGACGATGCGGTGACGGGCAAGCCGAGCTGCGTGGTGCGCACCACCGGCGGCGCGGACGCCGTCATCGTCAAGGCGTCCGTGGGTATCGCGGACGGCAGCTGGCACAAGGTGACGTGTCAGCGCACCAGCACCACGCTGACCATCCTCGTCGACAACGTGGCCCGGGGCAGCGCGCTGCTCCCCAGCACCTACGACATCACCCCATCGGGACAGCCCGTCGCCATCGGGGCCAAGAGCGCCGGGAACAACAACGACCAGTTCCACGGCGCCATCGACGACGTGTACTTCAACCTGGATTGAGCCCGGGACTACTCGCGGGAGCGCATGAGGGCCTCGGGCAGCGGAGGCCCCGTGGGCGTGGGCCGGGGTGACTCCGTGAGCGACCGGCCGAAGCGGTAGCGCGCCTCCGCGTGGACGCCGAAGGACTCGCCTCCGGCGCTCGCCAGCAGCACGAGGTCGTCATCGGGGCTGGAGCCCTCGGGCAGTCCCAGGGTCCAGGGCACTTCCCGCGTGTCTCCGTCCAGGACGATGGGCGACGTGGGGCCTTCCCGGAGGACCGTTCGCGGCGGCACGCGCAGGGAGACCTCCACGGGCGCGGTGAAGCCCGGGCTCCGCTCCAGCCGCGCGACGAGCCGCACCATGTCCGCGCTGGCATCCACCACCCGCCAGGAGACGTGCAGCGGCGCGGGGATGCGCGCTGTTGCGGGGAGCACCGACGGCCGTGGCGCCGGGCTGTCCGTCGCCGTTGCGCCGTCCTCCGGGCCTCGTGTGAGCACCGCGGTCGGAATATCCGTAGCCTGCGTCTTCGCCAGAGCGGACCGCGAGCGCTGGGCTTCGCGCGACGGCAGGTCCCATGAACGCATCCCGTGCGCGGGCAGCGCCACCGACCGCGCGGACGCCAGGAGCGTCGGCGATGACGCGTGGACGGACTTCCCCTGAGCCTGAGGAGGTGAATCGGAAGGCCTTGGCGGCTTCTTGCGCCGCACCCTGTCCACGCCGGACGCCATCCCGGCCGAAAGCGCTCCGACGAGCGCCAGTGCCAGCACGGCCCCCGCCACGCGGTTCCGCATCAAGGGACGCAGGAGGTTCAGGGGCGCGGACCGCCAGCTTCGCTGCATCCCACGGGGAAGCTTCATGGGCACGAGAACTCACGCGTGAGCACGGGGCTCCGATTCAGGGAGGGCGTCATGGGCACAGGGGCGCGTGGCTGGGGTACGGGAAGGCGGTGGCGGGTTCGGTGGCCGCGTCCACCCGGGTGCTCGGGAAGCCCTGGCACATCAGCGTGTCCAGGAAGTCCGCGAGACACGGTGAGGGCCTTCCCGTGTCCACCACGTCCGTGAGCGCGCCCTTCTCATCCCGCGTCCAGGTGTGCCGCGTGTAGCCGCGCGCCCAGGGCGACCGGTTCATCGCGGGCGCGGCGAGCGCGTCGTAGAGGTGCTGGCTCGACGGTGTACCGGTGGCCGTGCGGTAGAGGATGGCGGCGACCTCGCTCTCGTCCATGGGCTGGAGCAGGCCGTCTTCCGCGTGGGGCCGCGTCCAGGGGCTCACCGAGGAGGCTCGCGCGGACAGGTCCACCCAGAACAGCGTCCCGCCCTGACGGTCGAAGTAGCGGGGACTGCGGCGCGCGTCCGCGCTGAACCAGGTGGCCCAGCCCTCGCTCCATGCCTGTCCCGGGAAGGTGGGCACGCCCACGTAGTGCGGCCCGCCCTCCTCCGGACTGGTGCCCCGGCTGGCCATCACCCAGTGCCCCAGCTCGTGCATCACCATCGCGTCCGACCACCACGCCGCATCCGAGTCCCCCGGCAGCCACACCTGCGCGTCCCAGCTCCGGCCCACCGCCGTCACCGGCCACGGCGCGAAGCACGCCCCACAGGACCAGGTCGTCCCAAAGCCCAGCCACGCCACGATGGGCAGGCCGTCGCGTCCGCCGTAGCGCTCGCGCATCCTGCGCCAGGCCGTGCCCAGCACGTCGAACACCGCCGCCGCGCCGGAGCCCTCGGACTCGGCGAGGGTGAACGCAGGTTGTTCGGACAGCTCGCGCGCCGTGCGCGACCAACTCCAGATGCGAGCCGCATCCCCCGGCACCGCCTTCACTGACTGCGCGCCCGGCAGCCCGGGGTCCGCCACCGCGTAGGCCACCGCGCCGTCCCGCCCCCGACCGGCCGCGTACACGACGACACGGTCGTCATCTCCCAGGGACGACGACACCTTCAGCGTGAAGCGGCCGGCGTCATCCGTCACCTGAGAGTCGAGCACCTTCGTGCCCTGGAAAGACACGATGAGGAACCCGCGAGCCGGCACCGGCTCCACGTCCGGCGTCCACGCGCGGAACTCCGCATCCGGGAAGCGGCGCGCATAGCGCACCGTGCCGCTCAACGTGGCCCCGGGCCTGCCGCAGAAACCCCGGCCGGGAGCGGCTTCGCAGGCCACGTCACAGGCCCGCGCGACCCACCGGCCGTTCGTGCACACCTGCAAGGCCTTGGACTCCGTGCACCGCGAGACGCCGTCGACACACGCCGAGCCGGAGACACAGGCGACCTCGGGTGATTCGACACAGGTCGTGTCCTCCGCGCAGTCCTCCCGGTGCACGGCGCCATCCACACAGCGCTCCAGCACGCGAGGCCCCAGGCACCGTGACGGCGCGGGGAGCTGATCACACGCGAGCGCGGGCCGGACGGTCTCCTCGGGCAAGGACGTGACACAGGCCGCGCAGGCCGCGCCCTCGCAGTCCACTGCACAGGGCGTCAGCTCCGCCCCCGGGTCGCAACCCGAGAGCGCCAGCGCCACGAGAGCCCAGCACCACACCCAGAACCCGCGTCCCACCAGGAGGAAACCTCGTTCGAGCCAGCGGGCGCGAGGACAGCACGCACGCCTCGACGTCAGGCAGAGCCAGGGGGACGACGGCCCCCCTGCCCGCC
>NZ_RAVY01000265.1:0-11032 GCF_003611625.1 Corallococcus sp. CA054B | reverse complement strand
GCATGGCCCCACCCGGCCCCCCTTCTTACTTCTTCAACACCACGCGGGGATGTCACGGAAACCGCGTTCATACGGCCTTGCCGGTTCAGGGCCGTGAATCGTGAATGAAGAGGGGGATGAACATGAGACACCCACGAATGGCCCACGCGGGCTTGATGCTGTTCAGCGTCGCGGTGCTGCTCGCCATGGCGCTGCCTCGGATGGCGGCCAGCCCGACCCGGCCGCTGCTGGACACGCCTCGCGCGTCTCCCACGGGGATGGGCCCCCGCGCGGTGGCGCTGGGTGACTTCAACGAGGACGGGCGCCTGGACGTCATCACGGCCAACCACACCGCGGGCACCGTGTCCGTGCTGCGGAGCCTGGGGGACGGGACGTTCGCGCCCGGCCTGGAGCGGCCCACGGGCGCGTTGCCCGGCGCGATCGCGGTGGGAGACTTCGACGTGGATGGCCACCTGGACGTGGTCACCAGCCACTTCGGAGGCACGGTGTCCGTGCTGCTGGGGCGCGGGGATGGGACGTTCGGCGCGCGGACCGACCACTCCGTGGGCGCGGAGCCCTCGGCCGTGGACGTGGGCGATCTGGACGGCGACGGCCGCCTGGACGTGGTGACGGCCAACGCGCTCGATGACTCCGTGTCGGTGCTGCTGAACCGGGGCTCCGGACGGTTCGTGCACCAGAAGGACGTGCCCACCGGCACCAACCCGTTCGCGGTGAAGGTGGCTGACATCAACCACGACGGGATGGCGGACCTGATCACCGCGAACTTCGTGGACTCGGTGTCGGTGCTGCTCGGCAACGGGGACGGGACGTTCCGGCCGCGCATGGACTTCCCCACGGGCAACGCGCCCTACTCCGTCGCGGTGGTGGACGTGGATGACGACGGGAAGCTGGACGTGGTCACCGCGAACTTCCGGGGCCAGAGCGTGTCCGTGCTGCGCGGCACCGGCGCCGGGACGTTCCCCGCGCGCGTGGACTTCCCCGTGAAGGGCGGTCCGTACTTCGTCGCGGCCGGCGACTTCAACGGCGACGGGATGCGGGACCTCATCACCGCGAACTTCAACGAGGACACCGTGTCCCTCCTGCCCGGCCAGGGCCACGGCTCCTTCGGCGCGCCCACGCGCCTGGCCACCGGCGAAGGCCCCGCGGCGCTCGCGGTGGGCCTGCTCGACGGGGACCTGAAGCCGGACGTCGTCACCGCCAACACCCGGAGCCATGACGTGTCCGTGCTGCGGGCCGCCGCTTCCGCGGACGTGGAGGTGATGCTCACCGCCGTCCCCAGGCCGGGGGTGTCCGTGCCGCGCATCGACTACACGCTCACCGTCACGCAGCACGGGCCGGATCCGCTGAAGCGGGCCGTCATCACCGTGGCCCTGCCTCCGGGCCTCCAGGCCAGCACCCCGGACTGCCTCATGGCCGCCGGCGCGCTCCAGTGCGAGGTGGGGCCGATGGCCGTGGGAGACACCGCCCTGCTGCGCTTCAGCGCGCCGCTGCCGCGCTCCAGCGTGGGCCTGTCCTACCGCATCACCGCCACGCGGACGCTCAGCGTCCCCGCGGACCCCCACTCCGCCAACGACGCCGCCAGCCAGGACTACGTGTCCCTGGGCGGACTCGCCGCGACGTGGTGGTAGCGGCGTCCCTGGAGCGCTTCAGCGGGAGCGCTTCAGCTTGGACCACATGAGCCCGACGAAGGTGTCGGGGGCGGGCTCCGCGGACATCAGCTCTTCGTCCTCGTGACCGCGCACGGGCGGCGGCAGGGGCTTGGGGGCCACGGGGAACGGCAGGGGCTCCGCGGTGTTCAGCCCCTGCGCGTGGCGCTCCATCACCTCCGCGAAGGAGCGCCGGGGCGCGTTGCGCTCCGCCACCGGCGCGGCGCCCTCCACGCTCTGGAGGGCCCGGATGCGAAGGATGACGCTGGCGCCTTCCGCGCGCGAGATGCCCGTCACCCGCCCGATTGGACCTCGCGGTCCGCGTGCCCGGCTCATCGGCTCCCTCCCGGTCCTCGCGAAGCACGGTAGCGCCTCCGGCCCCCCGCCGGCCACTGCCCGGCCCTCCGGCGAGCCACGGGGAGGCCCGCCCGGCCGGCAGGTCATCGCGGCCCCGCTGTAACCGTCCCCCGGTGTCGCGCGTAAGGAGAGGTGGCGCCCTTCTTCCGGCGGCGCCGGAGGCTTCGCGACCCATGTCGTCCGCCCGTGCAGTGCCGTCTCCCACCCCGCGGCCGGTAGCACGCCGGCTGTGGCCCGCCTTGCTGGTGCTGGCCGCCGCGCTGAGCGCATGCACCGAGGCGCGTGGCGCTCCGCCTGGCGCGAAGCCCGCGGCCACCGCGTCCGCGCCCGTGCAGGACGGCCGCAAGTACACGAAGCCGTCCGACGCGGAGCTGAAGCGGACCCTGTCCCCCCTGGCCTACCAGGTGACGCAGCACGAGGCCACCGAGCCGCCCTTCCGCAACGCGTACTGGAACCACCACGACGAAGGGCTCTACGTCGACGTGGTCAGCGGCGAGCCGCTGTTCTCCTCGCGCGACAAGTTCGAGTCCGGCACCGGCTGGCCCAGCTTCACCCGCCCCCTGGACAAGGCCCACGTGGTGGAGAAGCGCGACAGCACCCTGGGCATGGAGCGCGTGGAGGTGCGCTCGAAGGACGGCGACTCGCACCTGGGCCACGTCTTCGAGGACGGGCCCGAGCCCACGGGCCTGCGCTACTGCATCAACTCCGCGTCGCTGCGCTTCGTCCCCGTGAACGAGCTGGCCGCGAAGGGCTATGGCGCGTGGCTGCCCGCCTTCGGCCGCGCGGCGCCTTCCGAGCCCCAGGGCGCGCTCGCCCCCGCGGCGGGCGCCGTGGTGCTGGCGAAGGCGGCGGCCCCCTCGGAGGCCACGCGCGAGACGGCGTATCTGGCGGGCGGGTGCTTCTGGGGCATGGAGGACATCCTCCGGAAGATCCCGGGCGTCATCGACACGGAGGTCGGTTACACGGGCGGCTCGAAGAAGGGCGCCACCTACGAGGACGTGCACACCGGGGAGACGGGGCACGCGGAGGCCGTGCGCATCGTCTTCAACCCGAAGCTGCTGACGTACGAGGCGCTGCTGGAGCAGTGGTTCTTCCGCATGCACGACCCGACGACGCTCAACCGCCAGGGCAACGACGTGGGCACGCAGTACCGCTCCGCCATCTTCTACCTGTCGGACGAACAGCGCCGGACGGCGGAGGCGGTGAAGGCCCGCGTGGACAAGGCCGGCAAGTGGTCCCGGCCCGTCGTCACGCAAATCACCGCCGCCGGCGAGTGGGTGCCCGCCGAGGGCTACCACCAGGACTACCTGGTGAAGAACCCCGGCGGCTACACCTGCCACTACCTGCGCGACTGAAAGAGCCCGCCACGCCCTCACGCGGCGCGGTCGTGCACCTCGAACGTCATGCCCGCCTTGCGCAGGCGCTCCACCAGCACCATGCCCATGGCGGACGCGGGGGTGAGCACGCCGCCCCGCTTGGGGATGGTGTCGAAGGCGAGGCACAGCGCGGACTCCGCGAGCATGCGCGCCGTGGCCGCGTAGCCCGGGTCGCCCTTCGACGCGACCTTGCCCTCCACCTTCACGCGCTGGCCGCTCTTGGGCGAGTGCCCCTCGCCGTAGAGCCGCACCTCGAAGAGGCCGCGCTCGCGCACGGTGGCGGACGGGCCCTCGCCCGGCGCGGGCAGCACGTGCTTCTCCAGGAGCTCCCGCACGGGGTCCACGTTGGACAGGACCATGAAGCCGCCCAGCCCCGCGGTGGTCGCCGTGGCGAGCGCCAGCCCCTTGGGCCCGGGGCCGAAGTCGGAGACCTCCGAGTAGAAGAAGTCGCGGCCCCACGGGAAGCCCAGGAGCGCGTTGGAGCGCCGCACGACGCGCGTGTTGACGGAGGCCATCACGAAGGGCGCGGTCCACGTGCCCGTGTCCGGGCTCTTCTTCACCGTGGCCAGGTCGCGCTCCTCCTTCGTGCCCCGGGAGGGCTCCGGGTCCAACGCGTGGGCGCTGGTCAGCACCTTCTTGAGGGACGGCTCCGCCTTCACCGCCGCCAGGGTGTCCATCATGCTGGCGATGGTGCCGCCGCTGAAGCCGCCGCGCATGCGCGTCAGGTGGAAGCGCACCTGGTCGCAGTGGCCGCCGTGCTTCTCCCGCATGTAGTCCTGGACCATCAGCGTGCCCAGGTCGGAGGGGATGGAGTCGAAGCCGCAGGTGTGCACGATGCGGGCGCCCGTCTCGCGCGCCCGCGCGTCGTGGGCGTCGATGGTCTTGCGCATCCACTGCACCTCGCCCGTCAGGTCGCAGTAGTCCGTGCCGGCGCGGACGCAGGCGGCGACCAGCTCGTTGCCGTAGCGGGCGTAGGGACCCACGGTGGAGATGATGACGCGCGTGCGCGCCACCATCGCGTCCAGCGAGGCCGCGTCCTTCGCGTCCGCGAGCACCACCGGCAGGTCCGCGAACTCCGGCCGCACCTTCACCAGCTCCGAGCGGACCTGCTCCAGCTTGCCTTCGTCACGCCCGGCGATGGCCCACTTCGCGCGGTGCGCGTCCTGGTTGCGAGCCAGGTACTCCGCCACCAGGCGGCCGGTGAATCCCGTGGCGCCCCACAGGATGATGTCGAACGCGGGCTTCTTGTCGTGGGCCATGAGGCGGCGCGTAGCCGGACCCTCCATGTGAGCGCAAGCGCGATTCCACCGCCCGTGGACGCCCTGTGCAGGGCGCCACATCCCGGGACGTCAGGCCCGCAGGCGCAACCGGATGGGTCCGCGCGCGGTGGACGGGTCCACCACCCTTCCCCCCTGGACGATGTCCAGCACGCCACGAGCGACGAGCCTGCGCGCCGCCTCGCGCACGGGCTCCATGAATGCGCGCCAGTCCTCGTCGCCGGACGCGCGGGCGACTTCGGAGGGGCACACGGTGGCGCCGCCTGCCCGCTGGGAGAGCAGCTCCAGGATGCGCGCCTCCCACGGGGAATCCCGCGCCCCGGTCCGCTTCCCCCGGCACGCGTCCGAGCAGTACCGCACCTGTTCCCAGTCGCGCGCCCACTTGCGGCGCCAGGTGATGGCACGGCCGCAGACGGCGCAGGGCTTGGGAGGCGGAGGGGAGGCCATGCACTCCCATCGATGCGTCCTGCCGTGCCGGGTTTCAACCCCGGCCGACGCCGAAGTAGGTGAAGCCCTCGCCGCGGGCCTGCTCCGGGTCGAAGACATTGCGGCCATCGAAGATGACCGGGCGGCGCATCAGCGACTTCAGGCGGCACAGGTCCGGATGGCGGAACTCACTCCACTCCGTGACGAGGAAGAGGCCGTCGGCGCCCTCCGCCGCGTCGTAGCAGGTGGAGGCATACGACACGCGGTCCGAGAAGCAGCGCCGCGCGGCCTCGCCCGCCACCGGATCATGGCACTGCACGCGCGCCCCTGCGTCCAGCAGCCCTTCGATGAGGTCCACGCTCGGGGCCTCGCGCATGTCGTCCGTCCTGGGCTTGAAGGCCAGCCCCCACACGGCGAAGGTGTGCCGGGACAGGTCGCCGTAGTGGCGCAGCGCCTTGGTGAGCAGGCTCTTCTTCTGCCGGGCGTTGGTGGCCTCCACCGCGCGCAGCAGGTCCAGCTTCAGCCCCACGTCCCGCGCGGTGGACATCAGCGCACGCACGTCCTTGGGGAAGCAGGAGCCGCCGTAGCCGATGCCCGGGTGCAGGAACGCGTAGCCGATGCGCTTGTCCGCGCCCACGCCCTTGCGCACCTGGTCCGCGTCCGCGCCCACCCGCTCGCAGAGCGCGGCCATGTCGTTCATGAAGGAGATGCGCGTGGCGAGCATCGCGTTGGCCGCGTACTTCGTCAGCTCCGCGGAGCGCGTGTCCATGAACAGGATGGGGTTCTCCGTGCGCACGAACGGCGCGTAGAGCTCGCCCATGACGCGGCGGGCGCGCTCGGAGCCCGTGCCGATGACGACCCGGTCCGGCTTGAGGAAGTCCTCCAGCGCGGCGCCCTCCTTGAGGAACTCCGGGTTGGAGACGACGTCGAAGTCGTGGACGGTGTTGCGCGCGATGACCTCGCGGACGCGGTCCGCCGTGCCCACCGGCACGGTGCTCTTGTCCACCACCACCGTGTAGTGCCGGAGCGCCCGGCCCACCTGCTCCGCCGCGGCGAGCACGTACTGGAGGTCGGCGCTCCCGGACTCCGCCATGGGCGTCCCCACGGCGATGAACACCACCGCCGCGCGCCCCACCGCCAGGGACAGGTCGGTGGTGAAGTGAAGCCGCCCGGCGTCGCGGTTGCGGCGCACCAGCTCCTCCAGGCCCGGCTCGTAGAGGGGCAGCACGCCGCGGTTGAGCGCGGCCACCTTCGCCTCCTCCACGTCCACGCACGTGACGTCGTGTCCGGATTCAGAGAAGCACGTGCCCGCGACCAGCCCCACGTAGCCCGTCCCGATGACGGCGATGTTCATGGCTCCCCTCCCCCTGCTTCCTCGCGCCGCTCAGCCGGACGCGGCCTCGCGCGCGTACTGCTCCAGCGTCCGCGCGCGGTGCGCCGCCGTGTGCTCGGCGAGGACCCGCGCCCGGGCCCGCTGCCCCACCGCCAGGCGCTCCGCCTCCGGCAGCTCGCGCAGGTAGCGCAGCGTCTCCCGCGCGTCGTGTGACACCAGGATTTCGACGCCCGGCGTGAAGAAGGTGTCCAGCCCCTCCCACGCGTCGCTGATGATGGGCACGCCGCACGCGGCCGCCTCGAACAGGCGCACGCTCGGCGAGTGCCCGGCGCGCACCATGTCCGCGCGGGTGACGTTCAGCGTGAAGCGCTGGGCGGTGTAGAAGGCCGCGTGCTCCGGCGGTGCCAGGTGCTGCACGCGCTCCACGTTGGGCGGCCACACCACGCCTTCGGGGTAGCTCGGGCCGGCCACGACGAAGCGGCCCTCGGGCCAGCCTCGCGCGGCGTCCAGCATCAGCCGCTCCAGCACCGGCTGCCGGTCGTCGCTGTACGTGCCCAGGTAGCCCAGGTCCCAGCGCTGCGTCCCCGCGCGCGGGCCATACAGCTCCGGGTCGCAGCTGCAGTACAGCGGCCGGGCCGCGGGCGAGCCCAGCTCCCGTTCGATGCGCTGGAGCGTGGGGCCGCCGGTGAAGGACAGGTAGAGCTGGTAGCCGGGCACCAGGTGGGGCGCGAGGTACTCGAAGTCCCCGCGAGCCAGCTTCGCCAGCGTCACCGGCGTGTCGAGGTCATAGAACGCCGTGATGCCCTTCGCCGTGCCCTGCACCCACGCGCCCACGTCCACGCCCTGCGGGACGTAGGAGCCCACCACCACGAGGTCGGCCCCTCGGACCTCGGAGGTGAAGCGCTGACGCAAGTCCTCCAGGCCCGTGTACAGCTCCGTGCGTCCGGCCCAGGTGCCGCCCGGGTCGCGGTGCGCGGCGTACCAGGGGACATCCCGCTCCAGGAAGAGCACGTCGTGCCCGCGCCGGACCAACTCCCGCACCAGCGCCCGGTAGGTGGTCGCGTGGCCGTTGCCCCAGCTGGAGGTGATGGACAGCCCCAGGATGACGATGCGCATGCGCTGGGGCTCCATCACGCCTGGCCCCCACGTGCCGGAGCCCGGTAGCCCAGCGCCGCCTCCACCTCCACCGCGCGGTGCGCGTACGTGTGCTCGGCCATCACGCGCTGGAGCGCGGCCTGCCCCAGACGGCGCGCGTCCTCCGGGGTGAGGCGGGCCACGTGCTCGGCGACCTCTTCTCCGGAGCGGGCCACCAGCACCTCGCGGCCGGGCTCCAGGAACTGCTCCACGCCCTCGAAGGCGTCGGTGATGAGGCAGGCGCCCGCGCCCGCGGCCTCGAACACGCGCGTGGCCGGTGAGAAGCCGAAGCGCGCCATGCTGTCGCGGTGGATGTTGAGCACCGCGCGCGCCGAGCAGTTCAACGCGTTGTGGTCCTGCGTGTAGACGTGGCCCAGGCGCACGACGTTGGCGGGCACGACGCGGTCCTCCCAGCCGCTGCCCCCCAGGAGCATGCGCGAGCGGGGCAGCGCCTCCGCCGCCCTGAGGAAGAAGGCCTCCACGCGCGCCTCGCGGTCCGGCAGCCGGTTGCCCAGGAAGGCCAGGTCCCCGGCGAAGCGCGGCTCGGGCGCCACGGGGTGGTGCGTGTCCGGATCCAACGCGTTGTAGATGGGCACGCACTGCTTCGCGCCCAGCTCGCGGTACGCGTTCACCACCGGAGCGCCGCCCCCGTACGTGAGGATGCCGTCATAGCGCGGGATGAGCGGGCGGAAGAGGTCATGGGCGTCCTTCGCCACGCGCTCCAGCGTGGCGGGCGCGTCCACGTCCCAGAACACCACCTGCGTGCCGGAGCGGCGCAGCTCCAGCACCCGCGCCTCCAGGTACGCGTCGAAGGTGCCCACGCCGCTGGCCTTCACCACCACGTCCGCGCCGAAGGCGTCATCCAGGCATTCATCCAGCGAGCCGCGGTCGTTGGAGTAGACGACGACGCGGGCCCAGTCCGGGTCCTGGAGGTCGCGGTGCTCCTGCCGGCCGTAGGCGTCCGGTTCGTAGAAGGTGACCCGGTGACCGCGCGCGTGCAGGGCGCGGATGAGGCCCCGGTAGTAGGTGGCCGCGCCGTTCCAGTAGGCGGACACCAGGCTCGAACCAAAGAAGGCGATGCGCAGGCCGTGGCTCATGCGAGGACCCTTTCGGAGGACAGCGGGTGGAGCATGTCGCGGGGCATCCCCAGCGCCTGGCAGATGTCCAGGAGCGCCTCCACGCGGTGCGCGCAGGTGTGCCGCGACAGGACCGTGCGCAGGCCGGCCTCCGCGAAGGCGTGCCGCATCTCCCGGTCCGCGATGAGCGCGGACAGGTGGCGCCGCATCTGGGCGCCGTCGCGGGCGACGAGGTAGTCCTTCCCCGCGGTGAAGAGCCCCTCCGTGTCCTCCCAGGGGGCGGACACCAGCGGAATGCCGCACGCCAGCGCCTCGAAGGGGCGGATGGTGGGGATGCCGGGCAGCTGGGTGGCGTAGGGCCGCCGGGGGATGTGCACGGTGACGCGCGCCTGGGAGAAGGCCAGCGGCACGCGGTGGTTGGGCAGCCAGCCGGCGTACTCGATGCCGGCGTCGAAGAGGGCCCGCAGGGCGGGGGCCGGGTAGCGCACGCCGTGCACCCGCGCCGTCAGGCCCAGGGTGTGCACCGGCTCCAGGAGGAACGCCTCCAGCTCCTTCGTGCGCTCGTCGTCACCCCAGTTGCCAATCCAGACCAGGTCGCGCACCTCGCGGTTGCGCGGGTGCGGGTGGAACACGCGCACGTCGGCGGCCTCGTGCCAGGTCCACGCGCGCTTCGCCCAGCCCCGCTCCAGGTAGAGGTCCCGGAGCACGTCGCCAAAGGCGAGCACGCCGTCGTACTGGGACAGGTCCTGGCGGGCCATCACGTCGGGCGCGCTCACGCCCCGGTGGTGGGTGTCGTGGAAGAGGAGGCGGAAGCGGCCACCGTCGCGGCGGTGCTCCCCGATGCGGCGCACCAGGTCCGGCCGGGTCCACTCGTGCACCAGCACCAGGTCCGCGCCGTCGAGCACGGCCTCCAGGTCCAGCGCGTCGGGCGGGTAACGCTCCGGGCGCACGTGCGGATAGAAGGCGCGGACTTCGTTGAGCACGGCCATGCCGTGGGGCTCCTCCTGGAGGTTCTGGAAGCTCCACGCGTCCGCGGGTTCCAGCGCGCGCACGGAGTGGCCGCGCGCGGACAGCTCCGTCACCACGCCGCGCAGGAAGTGGGCGTTGCCGTGGTTCCAGTCCGACAGCAGGGAGTGGCAGAAGAGGATGACACGCATGGGTGGGCAGGCTCCTCGGTTCGTCAGGACACACGGCGCTCGGGCCGGACGAGGCCCGCGTAGAGCTCCAGGTACGCCTCCGCCATCCGGCCGGGCGTGAAGGTGAGCGCGCGCTGACGGCCCCGCGCGGCCAGGGCCTCGCGCTCGCTGGAAGGGTTCATGAGCAGGCGCAGGGTCCGCGCCAGGGCCCGGGGGTCGTCCGGCGGCACGAAGCGCGCGGCGTCTCCCCACACTTCGCGCAGGCTGGGGATGTCCCCCAGCACCAGCGCGCATCCGGCGAGCGCGGCCTCCAGCGCGGACAGGCCGAAGGGCTCGTAGCGCGCGGGCAGCGCGTACACGGACGCGCGCGCCATCCAGTCCGCGAGCACGGGAGGCGGAAGGTGCCCCAGGGGCCGGGTGCTCCGCGTCGTGGCGCGCTCGCCGCCTCCGGGGGGCGCGGCGTCTCCGGCGACGTAGACGGGAAAGGGCAGCTGTGGCGCGGCGGCCTCCAGCGCGGCCAGGTTCTTCGCCTCGTCCCACAGCCGTCCCGCCGCGAGCACGAAGCGCTCCTTCACGGCGGGCACGAAGTCCTGTGCGTCCCGCGCGTTGGGGATGACCCGCGCGGAAGGAAACGCACCAGTGCACCGGGAAGCGCCGTCGACCTGAGGGGACGCGACGTCCTTGTGACCGCTCGCGCGCGAAGGGGGAAGCACGCCGTAGTGCCGCCGGATGGCCTCGAGCATGGCCCGCGTGGGCGCCACCACGACGGAGGCCGCGTGGAGTCCCTTCGCCACCTCGTCGCGATAGCGCGCGTAGCGGGCCGGCGCGGGCTCGTGCTTCACCGCCTCCCACCAGGAGAGGACGCACGAGTGCGCCACCACCAGGACCGGCGCGCGGAAGGGCCATGCGCCATGGCAGTAGCCGTTGAGGTGCACGACCTCCGGCGACAGCCGGGCCTCCAGCTCCAGCAGCCACTCGCCAGCGGCGCGCACGTCGTCCCAGGGCGCGTCCATCCACTCCAGCCCCCAGGTGCTCTCGTGCACCGTGAGCCCGGGCAGCGCTCGGGCCTCCCGCCACTGAGCCGGGGACAGGGGCGCGCCCATCGTGGCCAGCTCCACGCCCACGCCGCGGGAGCAGAGCTGGCGGCACAGCTCCAGCGCGTAGGACCAGACGCCGCCCACCGTGTCGGCGGTCATCAACACCCGGCGCACGGGCGGTGGCCGCGCGGGCTCAGGGCTGGACGTCGACGGCTTCAAGCGTCTCCCCCCGCC
>NZ_RAVY01000264.1:0-11117 GCF_003611625.1 Corallococcus sp. CA054B | reverse complement strand
CGCCCCAGGAGCCGTCTCGATGCAGCCCTCCGTCCCCCGCGCGCGTGATGTCGCGCGTCACGGACATCGACCAGACGCTCACGCGCACCAACATCCAGCTGGACCCCACCGGCCAGTCCACCATGGGCTTCGTCATCGCGGACGCGCAGCTGGAGGCCACGAAGGGCGCGAACGTGGGCGGCGCCCAGCTTGCCTTCATGAACCCGGGGGGCGTGCGCGCGGACCTGGTGCGCGACCCGGCTGAACCCAGCGACAAGGGCGCCGTCACCTACGGCGAGGCCTTCACCGTGCAGCCCTTCGGCAACAGCCTGGTCACCCTGACGCTGACGGGCGCGCAGTTCGAGCGCCTGCTGGAGCAGCAGTGGCCCAACGCCACCACCACCCGCATCCTCCAACCGTCCGCGGGCTTCACGTACGCGTTCAGCGCGTCCGCGCCCGTGGGCGCCAAGGTGGACCCCGCCAGCCTCCAGCTCAACGGCGTGGCCATCGACCCGGCCGCCAGCTACCGCGTCACCGTCCTCGCGGAGGGCACGAACCCGCTGGGCGGCGCGGTGGACACGGACGCGCTGGAGGCCTACCTCAGCGCGAAGAGCTCGGAGGCCGCGCCGCTCCCGGTCCCGGCGCTCGACCGCATCACGCGGCTGCCGTAGCCCTCACTGGGGGCCCGAGCCGCCCGTCGCGGGGCTCGATTCGCTGGGCAGGGAGGTCCTGGGGATGGGCAGCAACGAGGGGTTGATGTCGATGACCCGCTCCCTCGTCACTCGCTGGGCCAGCTCGTCGAAGTCCAGCTCCAGGAACTTCCCGGAGCCCTCCTCCGGGAGCGCGAAGCGGACCCGCCAGTAGTTGGGGCGGATCCGCACCGCCTCGCCGCTCTCCGCCAGCACCATGCCGGTCTGCCGGGCGTATTCCGCGCCCGCGTCGACGATATTGCGCTCCCCCAGTTCCTCCTGGACCGGCTGGGAGCTGGGGGGCACGGGCAGGCGGCCCGTGGGGCCGGTGGCACAACCCACACCCGCCAGGAAGGCAGGCAACAGAGCGGCGGCGAGGAGGCGGGGCAGCATGTCCAGACGTTGGACACGCTCCCGTCAACCTGCACCGTGGGGCGGCTTGCGAAACCACCACCCGTCGGATGCTCGCCCGGAGCAGCGGCACGGGGCCTGCTCCTCCGGTCCCCGCTGGAATGGAAGCTACTTGGGCGCCGGCACGCCCGAGGCGCGCTCCACGACCTCGTCGATGAGGCCGTACTGACGGGCCTCCTCGGCGCTCATGAAGTAGTCGCGCTCGGTGTCCTTCTCGATGCGCTCGATGGTGTGGCCCGTGTGCTTCACGAACAGGCCGTTGAGGTACGTGCGCAGCCGGAGGATCTCCTTCGCCTGGATGTCGATGTCCGTCGCCTGGCCCTGCGCGCCACCCAGCGGCTGGTGGATCATGATGCGGCTGTTGGGCAGGGCGTAGCGCTTGCCCTTGGAGCCCGCCAGCAGCAGCAGCGCGCCCGCGGAGGCCGCCTGGCCCACGCAGATGGTGGACACCGGGCACTTGACGTACTGCATCGTGTCGTACATCGCGAGCGCCGCCGTGACGGAGCCACCGGGCGAGTTGATGTAGAGGTTGATGCCCTTGTCCGGGTCCTCGGACTCCAGGAACAGCAGCTGGGCGACGATGAGGTTGGCCACATCGTCGTTGATGGGCGTGCCCAGGAGGATGATGCGGTCCTTGAGCAGACGGCTGTAGAGGTCGTACGCCCGCTCGCCGCGGTGCGTGGTCTCAATGACGAAGGGGACGTTCATGGCCCCCGTACCCTAATCGTCCCCCTTCCCGCGCGCTCCCCCCTTCTTGCTGGAGCGTGCGCTGTCCCACGCTTGCCCCTCGCCAGCCCGGGCTGGACCCTGGGCGGCCGCGGATTGAAGCGGCCCCTCCAGTCATGGCAAAGGGTGCGTCCGAAGCGGTCTTCAAGGGGGATGCATGCGGAGTCGGAGCTGGCTGTGGGCGTTGTTGGGAGGCGCACTGACGTGGGGCGCGGGCTGTGGTGAGAAGGACCCGCAGCCGCCTCCAGAGGCCCCCCTCCAACGGGCGGGACCCGCGTTCCTGGTGAAGGACGCCGCCGGAGGGACGCCGTCGCTGTTCGGCTTCGAGCCCTACAACGGCACGTCGATGGCCATCGACGTGGCGGGGACGCTCTACTTCCAGCGCGCGCCCGTCGCCTTTCCGAACAACCAGCTGTGGCGCAGCGACGGGACCCAGGAGGGGACCCGCCTGGTGAAGGGCCCCTGGTGGAACCAGCCCTCCATGGCGCCCGAGCGGCTCACCTCGCTCAACGGCCACCTGCTCTACGCGGCCCGCGTCAGCGCCGAGGACGGCGCACCCTACCGGCTCTGGCGCCATGACCCCGCCACCGAGACCGCGGAGGACCTGACGCCCTACCAGGACCTCCCGAAGGGCGCGCAGGGCGACGCGGCCGTGGAGCTGGTGGAAGCGCAGGGCCGGGCATTCTTCGGCGTGCAGGAAGGGGACGAAGGGGCGCTCTGGGTGACGGATGGAACCCGGAACGGAACGCGGCGGCTGCGGTCGGGGCTCGGGATGGAGCCGCCCCTGCCGCTGGCCAGCCTGGGAGCGCGGGTCTTCTTCTCCGTGCGGGACGCGGAGACGCACCGCGCGCTCTGGGTGAGTGACGGCACGACGGACGGCACGGTGAAGGTCAGCGACCTGGTGCCTCCCGGAGGAAGCGTGGGCGTCATCCGGTCGGGCGCCGTCGTGGGAAACCAGTGGCTCTTCTGGATGACCGCCCACCCCGAGGCCAGCAGCGAGCTGCAGCTGTGGAGGAGCGACGGGACACCCAAGGGCACCGTGCGCGTGGGCACGGACGCCTTCTTCAACACCGCCTACACCTCCAATCAAACAGGGGTCGTGCTGGGGGACAGCCTCGTGTTCCCCCGGTTCCGCTACCCCGAACAGGTCTGGGAGCTGTGGAAGAGCGACGGGTGGACCGTGGAGCTGGCGGCGTCCCTGGGCGCGCTCGAACAGGGCCCCATCGGGCTCACCGTCCTGAATGACCACGTGCTGTTCTGGTCGGCGAAGAGCCGGCCCGAATACACCCTCTGGCGCACGGATGGGACGCAGGCCGGCACCCAGCCCCTGCTGACGACGCGCATGGTGGACCAGTCTCCCCTGCTCCCACTCCCCCCGCTGGTCCTGAGCCGGCCCGGAGGCCCCATCCTCTTCTCCGCCTGGGACGCGGAGGCGGGCCTGGAGCTGTGGCGCACCGACGGCACGGTCCAGAGCACGGTGCGCTACGCGGACATCGAGCCGGGGCCCGAATCCTCCTCACCGGGATGGATGGTGGTGTCCGGCGGCCACGTCTTCTTCACCGCGCGGACGCAGGCCACCGGCCGCGAGCTGTGGGCCCTGCCCATCCCCTGAAGCGCGGGGCGGACCGTGCGCCGCCCCACGTTTGACCGCGAGTCGAACAACGTCCCCTTGTTGGGGACGGGCATCGTCCCAACACATCCCTCGCCGGCTCGCCCCCACCGTTGGGGCGAGCGGCATGTCAGGCGGGGGATGTCATGGGTTTGAAGCCGTCACCGGGAGCATGGGCCACCTTCCTTCTCACCTTGGGCGCGAGCCTCGGATGCGGGTCACCGTCCGAGCCCGAGCCCGGGCCGCCTCCCGAGGCCTCCGGACCCCAGGAGCCCGGGCCCACGCCCCAGGAGGAACAGGAGCAGCCCGGCCCGGTGACGGAGGCGGAGGCGGAGACGCCGCTCCCCGCCCCGCTCCTGTTGAAGGACGTCATCCCCCAGGACCCGGGCGCCCCCTCCCTGTTTCCTGCCAGCTTCGTCGAGCTGGGCGCGATCCAGTTCTTCACGCTGGATGACGGCATCCATGGACAGGAGCTGTGGCGGACGGACGGGACGCCGGAAGGCACGGCGATGGTGGCGGACCTGATGCCGGGGGCGCTGGGCTCGAACCCGGCCTCGCTCATCCCCATGGGGGGCCGGCTGTACTTCGTGGCCCGGACGCTGACGAACCCCAGCAACCCCGCGAAGTTCAGTGGCAGCGACCTCCATGGGCTGTGGCACACGGATGGCACCGCGCAAGGCACCGAACAGGTGGTGACCCTGGGCAGCTTCGCGTCCTTCATCACCGAGCACCAGGGCGTCCTCTACTTCGAGGCCCCGGCCGTGGACGAGTCCTACCGCGCCCGCCTGTGGCGCAGCGACGGCACCCCCGAGGGTACCTGGGAGCTGCACGCGGGCGGCGCCGCGAAGCATGGGTCCGTGGCTCCGGCCTGGCTGGGTGACTCGCTCTTCTTCCCGGGCACCGGCCAGGACGGCAACCCGGAGCTGTGGAAGACGGACGGCACGAAGGCGGGCACCGTCCGCGTCGCACGCCTGATGCGCGGCGACGGCCGTTTCGTGCCCCTGCACCTCACCGCGCTGAACGGAAGGGTCCTGTTCTGGGCCCATGGCGAGGCGCGGATGTTCCCCATCCCGTGGACGTCCGACGGCACGGAAGCAGGCACCGTCCCGCTGAAGGACCTCCAGTCGGGCCTCAGCATCCACGAGCAGCCCTCTCGCTTCGTCGTCGTGGGGAACACGGCCTTCTTCAGCGCCTGGGACGCCGAGGGCGGACAGGAGGTGTGGAAGACGGACGGCACGCCAGCAGGCACCGTCCGCGTCAAGGACCTGTGGCCGGGCCCCGAGGGCAGCAACCCCGGGGAACTCACCGTGCGGGACGGACGCGTCTACTTCAGCGCCACGGCGCGTGGATACGCCCCGGGGGTGTGGAGGACGGATGGAACGGTGGACGGGACCGTGGTTGTCGCGCCCCTGTCGGGTGGGGATCCGGCGCTGCTGCAGTCCTGGTCAACGCCGTCAGGCGGTCGCGGGGGTGTCTTCTACAGTGACTGGTGGCCGGAAGGAGGCCACAGGGTGTGGCACACGGACGGCACCGGCCTGGGCACGGTGCCCCTGCTCCCGGCATCGGACACGCACGCGTTCACCATGAAGGGCTGGGGCCTGGGCCTGCAGTACTTCACGTCCACGGACGGGACGCTGTGGGCGACGGATGGCACCCCGGAGGGAACCCGCGTGCTGCGGCGGTTCTCCGCGGTCCACGAGGACGTCTACTCCGCGAAGTTCACCCAAGCCGTGGCGCTGGACGGCGCGCTCTACTTCACCCGGCGGCAGCAAGTCCCCCTCGTGCCGGACCGGACCGGCTTCGTCACGGCGCTCTGGCGCTCGGATGGCACTGCGGAAGGAACGCGTCAGGTGAATCGCAAGGCCCCGGGGGTCTTCGAGCACGAGCCCACCTCCCTCACCCCGGTGAACGGCCATCTGCTGTTCGTGGATGAGCGCGACCGCAAGACGCTCTGGACCCTGGACGCCCGGACGGAGGAGGTCCGCCCGCTGACGGACCTTCCCCATGGCGACGAAACCCTCCCGCTCACCTCCACGGGCACGCAGGCCTGGTTCGTCCGCAAGCTGTCGTCCTCCCTCCAGGAGCTGTGGCGGACGGACGGCACGCCCGAGGGCATGGCGCTCGTGGCGAGCACGCCCGGGAGCTCGCCCTACGGCTGGACCCCCCACCTGCTCACGCCGGTGGGCCAGACGCTCTACTTCGCCTCGGGCGACGCATCGGAGCTGCGCGACTCGCTGTGGAAGACGGACGGCACGCCCGAGGGCACGGTGAAGCTCAAGACCTTCGCGGGCGGCCTCGCCCGGGAGGATCTCCTGGCCATCTACCCGGTGGGCTCGCGCGTGTACTTCCGGATCCTGGCGGAGACCCACCAGCTCTGGGTCACGGACGGCACGGCCGAAAGCAGCCGCTTCGTGTCCGAGCTGCCCGGCGACCGCCTCTTCTATCCAGGCAGGATTGAATGGGCCGCGGTGGGAGACACACTGTTCCTCTCGCTGGGTTCCGCCAGCGGCGAGACCCCGAGGTTGTGGAAGACGGACGGGCGGACCTCGGGAGTCGTGCGCGCCCTGCCCAGGATGGGCGTGACCGCGCCGCCCGTGAGCCTCACCGCGAACGGGGACCAGCTGCTGTTCTGGTGGACGGACGGCGCAGGCGGCTTCGAACTCTGGAAGAGCGACGGCACGGAGGCGGGCACGGTGCCCGTGAAGGACCTCCACCCCGGCGCCGCGGGCAGCGTGGCCATCCCCGGGCCGCTGGTGCCGCTGGGCCCGAAGGGGCCGTGGGTGTTCGCGGCATCCAACGGCGCCACGGGCGTGGAGCTGTGGCGGACGGACGGCACGGCGCAGGGCACGAAGCCGCTGGCGGACGTGCTGCCTGGACCCATGTCCTCGTCCCCCGCGAACCTGGTGGTCGCGGGCGACAGGCTGTTCTTCTCCGCGTGGACGCCGGAGACGGGCCGCGAGCCCTGGGTGCTGCCCCTGAAGTAGGGGCGGCCTAGAGGTTCCCGGTCATCTTCTCCGGGCGCACCCACTGGTCGAACTGCTCGGCGGTGACGAGCCCCAGCTCCACCGCCACCTCCTTCAGCGTCTTGCCCTGCTTGTGGGCCGTCTTGGCGATCTTCGCCGCGTTGTCGTAGCCGATGTGCGGGTTGAGCGCGGTGACGAGCATCAGGCTGCGCTGGAGGTTCTCCTGGAGGCGCGGGAGGTTGGGCTCGATGCCCACCGCGCAGTTCAGGCGGAAGCTGCGCATGCCGTCCGCGAGCAGGCGGCAGCTCTGCAGGAAGTTCTGGATGATGAGCGGCTTGAAGACGTTGAGCTCGAAGTTGCCGGACGCGCCGCCCAGGGAGATGGCCACGTCGTTGCCCATCACCTGGGCGGACAGCATGGTGAGCGCCTCGCTCTGCGTGGGGTTCACCTTGCCCGGCATGATGGAACTGCCCGGCTCGTTCTCCGGGATGTTGATTTCACCGATGCCCGAGCGGGGCCCCGAAGACAGCCAGCGGATGTCATTGGCCACCTTGAACAACACCGCCGCCAGGCCCTTGAGCGCGCCGTGTCCCTGCACCAGCGCGTCGTTGGCGGCCAGCGCCTCGAACTTGTTGGGCGCGGTGACGAAGGCGTGGCCGGTGAGCTTCGCGATCTCCGCCGCCACGCGCTCGGCGTAGCCCGGGGGCGCGTTGAGGCCGGTGCCCACGGCGGTGCCGCCCAGCGCCAGCTCCAGCATGTGCGGCAGGGCCGCCTCGATGTGGCCCTTCGCGCGCTCCAGCTGCGCCACGTAGCCGCTGAACTCCTGGCCCAGGGTGAGCGGGGTCGCGTCCTGCAGGTGCGTGCGGCCAATCTTCACGATGGACTGGAAGGCCTGGGACTTCTGGGCGAGCACGTCGCGCAGGGCGACCAGCTCCGGCAGCACGTGCTTCACCACGGCCTCCACGGCGGCCACGTTCATCGCGGTGGGGAACACGTCGTTGGAGCTCTGGCCCTTGTTGACGTCGTCATTGGCGTGGACCTTCCGGCCCTCGCCGCGCTCGCCGCCCAGCAGCTCCGAGGCGCGGTTGGCCAGCACCTCGTTGCAGTTCATGTTCGTCTGCGTGCCGCTGCCCGTCTGCCACACCAGCAGGGGGAACTCCTCGTCGTGCTGGCCGGCGAGCACTTCATCCGCGGCCTTCACGATGGCCTGGGCCTTCTCCTTGGGAAGGGAGCCGTTCTCCTGGTTCACGAGCGCGGCGGCCTTCTTCACCAGCACCAGCGCGTGCACGAGCGCCGTCGGCATGCGCTCGGAAGAGATGGCGAAGTTCTGACGGCTGCGCTGGGTCTGCGCGCCCCAGAGCCGGTCGGCGGGGACTTCGATGGGACCAAAGGTGTCCTTCTCGATGCGAACATTCTTCGTGCTCACGATGGACTCTCCAGGGCAGGAACGCTGTCCCGCGCGATTAACACCGCCGCGCCGCCGCGGCAGGACAGAGTGAAGGACCCGGCGTTAGTGTCACGTCGTGAGCACCCCTGGAATCATCAAGGCCCTCTTCCTGGCCCAGGAGCGCGGCACCCCCATGCGCCGCGTCCCGGAGGCCCGGGCCGTGGAGCAGCACGGCTTCGAGGGCGACCGCCACCAGCGCAGGGCGGTGGGCCACAAGCGCCAGCTCCTGCTGTTGGACGAAGCGCAGCGCACGGCGCTGGACGTGCCCGAAGGCGCGCTCAAGGAGAACGTGCTGGTGGTGGGCCTGCCGCTGGACACGCTGCCCCCGGGACAGCGTCTGGCGTTGGGAGGCGAGGTGGTGGTGGAGCTGACCGAACCCTGCGTGCCCTGCTGGAAGCTGGGCGCCCTGCGCCCCGGCCTCTTGAAGGACAGCTGGGGCCGCAGGGGTCAGCTCGCCCGGGTGCTGAAGGCAGGCACCGTGCATGAAGGCGACACCGTGCGCCTCTTGGACGTGAACCCGGACGCCCCGCGCATCATCCGGCCCAAGCTGCCCTGAACCCGATGAAAACAAGCTTAGTTTGAATTATTTAAATCACGCCTGCCTGGGTGACGCCGCCCGTGACTCCGTGACACACTTTTCTCAATCGTTCTCACGGCTCCTGGGGGCGCCTGCATGTCCATGCAATGGCTGGGTTTGGCGTTGGCGGCCTGGGGGCAGCTGCCGCCGGACGGCGTCGCGCAGCTCCAGAAGGTGGACAGCGTGATGCCCCACCTGCGGCGTCTGGCCGAGGACCCCGAAGTGGTGCGCGCCCTGCGCGCCCAGAACGCGCGCCGCACGCCGCTCGCCACCATCCAGGGGCTGGACGCGGAATGGATGGCGACCCCTTCCCTCACGCCCCTCAAGCAGCGCGTGCTGGACGGCCCCTGCACGGGCGCGCTCCGCCGCCTGCGGGAGCGGCTGGGCCCGGCGATGGCGGAGGCCTTCGCCATGGATGATCAAGGCGCGCTCGTCTGCGCCAGCCGGCGCACGTCCGACTACTGGCAGGGCGACGAGGACAAGTGGCGCCTCACCTACGCCCAGGGCCGCGGGGGCCCCGAGCTGAAGGAAGCCCCCTTCTTCGACGAATCCTCCCAGGCCTACGTCATCCAGGTGTCCCTCCCCGTCCGCGACGGCGCCCAGGTCATCGGCGCGCTCACCGTGGGCCTGTCCCTGCTCGACCTGTGACACCGACCGTTCCCGTTCCCCACCTGGGTTCTCCTGCATGCGACTGCTGTCCGGATTGAAGTTGCGGGGCCGCCTCACGCTGTGGATCTGCCTGCTGCTCGTCGCGGCGCTCGTCCCCGCTGTCGGAGCAGGCGTCCACACCATCCGTCGCAACCTGGAGCAGCAGGTGCACGGCGTCCTCCAGGTGGAGGCGGACGGCCTGCAGGACCTCATCGAAGCCTCGCTGCACGAGCGCGAAGCGAACGCCCGCGCGTGGACCGAGGACGCCATCGTGCGCGGCGCCCTCCTCTTCGACACCTACGCCAAGAGCGACGCGGTGCTCGCCTCGCTGAACGGCCGGCACACCAGCTTCGCCGGACTGGTCCTGTTCACCCCCGACGGACGCGCCGTCTCCGTGAGCCGGCCAGAGCTGCGCCAGGCCTTCGCCGGCCGCGAGCAGGAGGTGCGCGCCGCGCCCTGGTTCCAGACCGCGCTGGAGGACCGGCTGGACGCTGGCGTCCTCACGGGCGCCCTCACGAAGAAGGACCCGTTCCTCGACCGCCCGGTGATGCCCCTGGCCCTGCCCGTGCTCAGCCCCATCTCCGGCGCGAGGGTGGGCGTGCTCCTGGCCGCGTATGACTGGGGCCAGTTGGAGAAGGTGGTCGCGGGCGCGCTCCAGCGGGCCCAGGACCGGGGCCAGAAGAGCTTCACCCTGGAGGTCCTCGCCCCGGACGGTGCCAGCCTCTTCAGCGCCCGCGCCGAGGGCACGCCGAGCCTCGCCGCCCCCGTGCGGGCCGAGGTCCACAACGGCGCCGCCCACCGCTTCGCCGCGAGCCAGGGCTGGCGCTTCGTGGCGGCGATGGAAGCGGACGAGGCCTTCCTGTCCCTGCGGCGCTTCCTGCAGCTCAGCCTGCTCGCGGGGGCCGCGCTCCTGGGGGTGGCCGCGCTGGCCGCCTGGGCCCTGGCGCGGGGGGTGACGCGGCCCATCGCCACGCTGAGCGCGCTGGTGTCCCGCGTGGTGCGCGAGGGCGACCTCACCCAGAAGGTGGAAGCCCACGGGCACCAGGACGAAGTGGGCGAGCTGGCCTCCGCCTTCTCCCGGATGATGGACCACCTGCGCGAGTCCACCACCAGCCTCCAGCAGGCCACCCGCGTCCTGGGGCAGACGGTGGGCGAGCTCACCGAGGCCACCGAGCAGCAGGAGCGAAACCTCATCCGGCAGGGCACCGCCATCCAGGAGACGCAGGTCACCGCGAGGGAAATCCAGCAGACCTCGCAGCTGGCCGCGGAGCGCTCGCAGGCGGTGCTCGCGCTGGTGGCGCGGGCGCGTGAAGCGGGCGGCTCCGGACAGACGGCGCTCGGCGCCAGCCTGGACGGCTTCGAACAGCTGCGCGACCACGGCGCGCGCCTGGCCGAAGGCATCTCCTCCCTCAACGAGCGCACGCAGCAGATTGGCGGCATCACCCAGACGGTGAAGGACCTGGCGGACCAGTCCAACATGCTCGCGCTCAACGCGGCCATCGAAGCGGCGCGCTCCGGCGAGCACGGCAAGGGCTTTGGCGTGGTGGCGCGGGAGATCCGCAGCCTCGCGGACCAGTCCATCCAGGCCACCGGCCGGGTGCGTGACATCCTGGACGCCATCCGCGGCGGCATCCACGACACCGTGGCGCTGTCAGAAGAGGGCCAGCGCCGCTCCGAGGCGGGCCTGGCCCAGGTGCGCGAGAGCGGTCAGAGCCTGCGTGCGCTGACGGACATCATCCAGGACAACGCGTCCGCGGCCCAGCAGATCGCCGCCGCCGTCATCCAGCAGAACGCCGGCATCGCCCAGATTTTCGCCGCCGTCACGGACCTGTCCCGGATGATGGATGACACCCTCCAGGCCATGCAGGGCACCCAACGCATGACGCATGCCCTGCGCGGCGTGGCCGAGCGCATGGAGTCCGTGGCCGGCGTCTGGCGCGTCTAACCCCCTTCAGGGAAGTTGGGTAAGGGACCGGCGGTTGCTCCATGGAGGGGGCGCTTCCATGGCGTGGCAGCCGAGGCATTGGACGGCCCAGCAACTGGAGGAGCGGCGGCTTGCGGCCGGACG
>NZ_RAVY01000263.1:0-11121 GCF_003611625.1 Corallococcus sp. CA054B | reverse complement strand
CGCCAGCCCCTCGCCCCCGGGGGCCGGGTAGGGAAACCGGAGCCTCCCGAGGGCGGGGAGGGGAGAGGCGGTCCCCAGGAGACCAGGCGGGCGTCCCCCAGGAAGCGGGTGCGCCCGGACGGGCGGGCTGGGTATAAGGCCCGTCCAATGGCCGTCCGCTTCGAACTCCTGAACACCGACCCCACCGGCGCCCGCACGGGCATCCTCCACACCCGCAAGGGGTCCTTCCCCACGCCGATGTTCATGCCGGTGGCCACCCACGCCGGCTTCCGCCACCTCGCCATGGAGGAGGTGAAGGAGACGGGGGCCAAGGTCCTCCTCGCCAACACCTACCACCTGATGCTCCGGCCCGGCCCGGAGGTGTTCGAGCGCTTCGGCGGCATCCACCCCTTCATGGGCTGGGACGGCGCCGTGCTGACGGACTCAGGCGGGTTCCAGATCTTCTCCCTGCCGGAGGACCGGCTCATCACGGAGAAGGGCGCGCACTTCCGCAGCTTCTACGACAACAGCCGCCGGCTCCTCAGCCCCGAGTCCAGCATCGCCATGCAGCAGGCGATCAACTCGGAGATCATGATGGTGCTGGACGTGTGCATCGACTCGCGCACGGACGAGGCCGGCACCCGCGAGGCCATGGAGCGCACCCACCGCTGGGCCGTGCGCAGCCTCGCCGCGAAGGAGGCGAAGCCCACGGGCCAGGCGCTGTTCGGCATCGTCCAGGGCGGCGTCCACCCGCACCTGCGCGACGAGAGCGCCGCGTTCCTCACGAAGCTGCCCTTCGACGGGTTCGCCATCGGCGGGCTGGCCGTGGGCGAGACGAAGGTGGAGCGCGACACGATGACCGAGCGCGCCACCGCGTCCCTGCCGCAGGACAAGCCGCGCTACCTGATGGGCGTGGGCACGCCCACGGACCTGCTGGAGGCGGTGCTGCGCGGCGTGGACATGTTCGACTGCATCATCCCCACCAAGATGGCGCAGCAGGGCTACGCGTACACGTTCCAGGGGCTGGTGCGCATCACCCGCACCGTGTACCAGTTGGATGACGGGCCGCTCGACCCTGAGTGCGACTGCTACGTGTGCAAGAAGTACACGCGCGGCTACCTGCAGCACCTGATGCGCGGCAAGCACCACCTGGGCTCGCGCTTCCTGTCCGTGCACAACGTGCGGCACTACCAGCGGCTGATGGAGCGCGTGCGCGAAGGCATCCTGCGCAACGGCTATGCGCAGACGTACCGCGAGCTGAAGGCCGCCATCGCCACGCCCAAGGACCTGAAGGACGAGGCCGCGGCCAGCGCCGCGACGCTGAAGGACGTGGGCTGAAGTCCGGGCGCGTGGCCCTCCGCCCGCCCTCCGGCCGGGTTGTGACGGGCGGCGCGCGAACGGCGGTGCGGCGAGACGTGGCGGGTTAGCCTGCGGTGCCCGGGTCCTGTCGCCCGGTGCACCTCTTCGCCGCATGGACCCGCGCGTCGCCACCCTCCTGAGTCACGTCCGTGCGAGCGCGGAGAACCGGCCCGGCGTGTACCGGTTCTACGGTCCCGCCGGGGAGCTGCTCTACGTGGGCAAGTCCGTGCGCGTGCGCACGCGGCTCCTGTCGTACTTCCGCGCGGACGAGGGCGAGAAGGCCTGGGAGATCGTCGCCCAGGCGCACCAGGTGGAGTGGGAGTACACGGCCAGCGAGTTCGCGGCGCTGCTCCATGAGTTCCGGCTGATCAAGAGCCACCGGCCCCTCTACAACGTGGAGCACAAGCGCGACCGCGCGCACTGCTTCCTCCAGCTCACGCGCGAGGCCGTGCCCCGCCTGCGCGTGGTGGGCCAGCCCGGCGGCGGCGGAAGCGCGGAGTACTTCGGGCCCTTCCACGGCCGGCACACCATGGCGGACGTGGTGCGCGCGGTGAATGACCTGCTGGAGCTGCGCGACTGTCCGTCCGAGACGCCCATGCGGCTGGCGGATCAGATCCAGCTCTTCCCCCTGAAGGACGACCCGCGGTGCATGCGCGGGCAGACGGCGCGGTGTCTGTCGCCGTGCGCGAGCGGGTGCACGACGGCGGAGTACCTGGCGCAGGTCGCGCTGGCGCGGGCGTTCCTCAACGGCGAGTCGGACCGGCCGCTGGTCATCCTGCGCGAGCGCATGGCGATGGCGGCGCGGCGGCTCCAGTTCGAATACGCGGCGGAGCTGCGGGATCGCGCGGAGCGGCTGGAGAACGTGCAGGCGTGGATCGTCGAGCTGGGGCGCACGCTGCGCCGGCTGTCGCTGATCTACACGGCGCGCGGGCACGGCGGGGAGGACCGCACGTACGTGCTGCGGCGGGGACGGATCCGCGCGGAGGTGCCCACGCCCCGGACGCCGGAGGAGCAAGCGGCGCTGGACGCGCGCGTGCGGGACATCTTCGACGTGCCGGAGCCGGAGGCGATCGGCCTCCGCGCGCAGGAGGCCCAGGAGGTGATGCTCGTCGCGAAGTGGTTCCGCCTGCATCCGGACGAACTGGACGCGACGGTGCCTCCTCCGGCGCGGGCCGGGAGCGATGACCCCTTCGAGGAGGCGGCGGAGGCGCGGGCCGCGCTCGCTCGGATGCTGGAGCGCACCGTGGAGGGGCCGGAGGAACGGGAGCCCGACGGTGCCTCCGAGCCGGCAGGGTGATGACGCCGGACATTACCCCTCCGACGGCTGTCATCAGTGGCGCGGGCCCTCGTTGACGAGGCCAGGTCCACGGGTCCTGGAAACACAGGGGTTTGGCGTTCACCCCATGAAGCACGAGCGCTGGCACATGCCGTGCTCATGGGACAGGCATCCCCGCTGCTTCTTCGAGGCCCTGTCCCATGGCGATCTCCTCCCTCTCGCGTCCGTCCTCCAGCCCGTGCGCGAAGCCTTCCCCCGAAGCCGCTCAGGCCCCGCGGAATGTCGTGGTGAAGGTCGTCACCCCGGATGGCAAGCCAGTGAAGACGGTGGACTCCGCGAAGCAGCCCCAGGAGTTCGCGAAGCTGCTGAAGGAGCTGGGCCTGACGAAGGAGGCCCTGCTGAAGGGCGAGGGCGCGAAGTGCCAGGCCCCGAAGCCCACCGGCGCACAGAGCTTCCAGCAGAACAGGAACCGCGACAGCTTCGAGCCGTCCAAGGCCCAGGCCCAGAAGGCCCAGCCCGCACCGGCCCCGACTCCTGCCCCCGCGCAGGCGCAGGGCGCCAAGGGCCCGTCCTCCGGCAAGAGCGCGGATCAGGTGGCCCAGGACATCGCGAAGGAGGCCACGTCCTGGAAGTACGACTACTCGGGCGGCAAGACGTGGGATGCCGCCATGAAGAACGCCAGCACCTTCGACGCGTCCAAGTCCGGCGTCTGCGTGGACATGGCCATCGAGGCCGAGCAGCGCTTCGAGAAGGCCGGCGTGGAAGCGCGAGTCGTCTTCGGCAATACGGACCGGGGCGCCCATGCGTGGGTGGAGTTCAAGGACGACAAGGGCCAGTTCCAGGCCTTCGACCCCACCGCCGCGGCCTGCACCAAGAAGGCCGACGACGCCATCACCCCGTACGACAGTGGCCTCTACGGGTACCAGGGCGTCACCGAGACCCACCAGGCGGTGGGCTGAGGTTCTCCTGCCGCCGCGCTACCGGAGGTTCCGGATGACGCGACAGGGATTGCCGGCGGCGAAGACGTACGGCGGGATGTCCCGCGTCACCACGCTGCCCGCACCAATGGTGGAGCCCTCGCCGATGGTGACGCCCGGGCAGATGATGGAGCCGCCTCCAATCCACACCTTCGAGCCGATGGTGACGGGGCGGCCCAGCTCCGGGCCCTTGATGCGCTCATCCGGGTCCAGGGGATGCGTGGCCGCGTACACCTGCACGCCCGGGCCGAAGGACACGTCGTCGCCAATCGTCACCGGGTTGCAGTCCAGGATGACGCACTGGAAGTTCATGAAGACGCGCTCGCCCAGCCGGATGTGCTCGCCGTAGTCGCAGAGGAACGGCGGCTCGATCCACGTTCCGGCGCCCACCTTGCCCAGAAGCTCGGCGAGCAGGCTCTCACGCAGCGGCAGCTCGTCCTCGGTGGACTGGTTGTAGGTGCGCAGCAGCTTGCGGGCGCGGACCCGCTCGGCCGTCAGCTGCGGGTCGGTGGCGACGTACAGCTCGCCCGCGAGCATCTTCTCTTTCTCCGTTCGTGCCATGCCCGGAAGCGTACTCATCCATTCCCTGGAATGGTGAACAGCCCGCGTCCTGGCGTCGCGGACGCGGGTGACACCGGACGGTGCGGCCAGCGAGGATGCCGGCCATGAGGACTGAGCGGGTCGAGGAGACGCTGGAGCGCATCCGTCGCGAGGTGGAGCGGACGCCGGACGGCGTGCTGGCCTTCGATGGGGACGGCACGCTGTGGAGCGGGGACGTGGGGGACGACCTGTTCATGGCCCTGCTGGAGCACGGCGGCGTGCGCCCCGAGGCACGCGAAGCGCTGGAGCGGCTGGGGGCCCGTCATGGCGTGGAGCCGCATCCGGACGCGGTGACGCTGGCGCACGCGCTGTTCAAGGCGTTCGAGGCCGGGCGGCTGCCGGAGAAGGACACCTACGAGATGATGGCGTGGATCTTCGCCGGCTGGCACGCGGAGGAGCTGCGCGGCTTCGCGCTCGACGTGGTGGCAAAGCGAGGCGTGGCCGGCCGCGTCCATCCGGAAGCCCGCCGCGTGGTGGAGTGGGCCCGAGGGCAGGGCGTGGACTGCTACGTGGTCAGCGCGTCGCCGCGCGCGGTGGTGGAGGCCGCGGTGCGCGAGGTGGGCATCACGCCCGACTTCGTGGTGGCGTGCACGCCGAAGGAGGAGGGCGGACGGCTGCTGACGTCCGTCTTCGAGCCCGTGCCCTACGGCCCCGGCAAGGTGAACAGCCTGAGGCTGCGGACGAACCGGCCGCTCTACGCGGCGTTCGGTGACAACGTGTTCGACCTGGAGCTGCTCGCGGCCTCCCGCGTCCCGGTGGCCATCCGGCCCAAGGCGCGGCTGCGCGACCGCGCGGCGGAGCTGCCCGCGCTGGTGCAGCTGCACCCCGAAGAGGCCTGACGCAAAACGGGCGTGGAGGAGGCCTCCACGCCCGTCTCACTGAAGCCTCCATGCGCCGCTTCGTGGGTGTCCACGAAGCGGCGTCATGTCGAGCCCGCGGCGGTCAGCTCCCCGTGACGGGGACGAACTCAACGCGGCGGTTCGCGCTGCGGCCTTCCGGCGTCTCGTTGGACACGCGCGGACGGTCGGGGCCGAAGCCCTTCGCCTCCAGCCGCGAGCCCGCGATGCCCTGCTGGATGAGGTACGCGCGCACGCGGTTCGCGCGCTGCTGGCTCAGCGTGCGGTTGGCCTCCTCCGGACCGCTGTTGTCCGTATGGCCTTCAATCCGGACGTTCAGCTTCGGGTTCGCCTTCAGGTAGGCCACGATGGCATCCAACTGCCGCTGCTCGTTCTCCTGGAACTCCGACTGGTTCACCGGGAACTGGACGATGTGCCCCAGCGGCGACGTCGTCTCCTCCGCGGGCTTCTCCTCGGGAGTCGGCTCGGGCTTGGGCTGTTCCTTCACGGGGCAGCCACGCTCGGAGGACGGACCGGCCTCGTTCGGGCAGGCATCGTCCTTGTCCGGCACGCCGTCGCCGTCCGTGTCCTTCACGGGGCAGCCACGCTCGGACGACGGACCGGCCTCGTTCGGGCAGGCATCGTCCTTGTCCGGCACGCCGTCGCCATCCGAGTCCTTCACGGGGCAGCCACGCTCGGAGGACGGACCGGCCTCGTTCGGGCACTGATCCTCGCGGTCCACCACGCCGTCGCCGTCCGAGTCCTTGTCCGGGCAGCCGTTGTTCTCCACGGAGCCGGACTCCAGCGGGCAGCGGTCATCCTTGTTCGCCACGCCGTCGCCGTCGTCGTCCTCGTTCGGGCACTGCTCCGGCGTGTGGCTGCGGCCGGTGCGGCAGCGGTCCACGGGCTCGGGCTCGTTCGCGTACGCGATGCCCGCGCCCAACCGGAACGACGGCGTGCCCGGAATGTCCGTGAAGCCGTGCCCGCCGATCGCGAACGCCTCGAAGCCCGCGCCCACCGGCAGCCGCACGCCGCCCAGCAGCTCCAGCGCGAAGTCCGACTCCACGAGCGACTCGGCGGCCTGCAGCGCGATTTCGGCGCGAAGGCCCTTGCCGCGCGTGGCCACCACCACGCCCTGCTCCAGCTCCGTGCCCACGTCGCGGCCGGGCTCGACTTCCTTCGAGCGGATCCGGATGCCCGCGTTGGCGCCCAGCACCACGGGGCCCAGCTCACGGCTCACCGACACGCGGGGCGCGAACTGGAACCCGGCCCAGCCCGCCTGACGGCCGAACGCGTCCGCCGTGCCGCCCGGAATCCCGATGTCCAATCCCAGGCCCAGGAACACCGGCGCGCCTTCCTCGCGCCGCAGCAGCTCGTAGCGCACGCCCAGCTCCGGCGTGCCCAGGCCGAACGAGTCCGGCTCGCTCACGCCCACCAGCTGCTCCGCGCCGTGGCCGCCCTGCGCGATGATGACGGGCAGCTTCGCGGAGAACTCCAACCGGTCCACCGGCGACCACGCGCCGGCCAGCCAGCCCGCGGTGCGGTAGTGGAGGATGGAGCGCTCCAGTCCGTCACTGCCCTGGAGCAGGAGGATGCCGCGCTCATAGTTGACCATGAGGAGCAGGCGGTAGCCGCCCTCGGGGAGCACGCGGCCGGTGTCCACCAGCATCGAGTCCGTCGCCGCGGGCGTGAAGCGCAGGCGCTCCAGGTCCAGCGGCCTCAGTGGGCTCGTGGTGGTCTGCGCGAACGCGGCGGGGGTGACGGCGGTGGCCAGCAGCGCGGCCAGCGCCCAGCTCTTTGCCTTCATGTGCAAGGGGAGATCCATTCGAGAAAAGAGGGAGCGCATGTCTCAGTTCCCCCGGGCCGGGTTCTGACGGCGGCGCGAGTTCCCCCAGGCCGCGAGCGCGGCGAGGAGGGCGAGCGCGGACGTGGTGCCACCGGAGCTGTCGCAGCCACCGCCGGCGATCTCCACGACCTGGGCCTGGACCCGGACCTGGAACGTGCACTGCGCGGTGTTGCCCGCATCATCCGTGGCGGTGACGGTGACCGTCGTGGCGCCCGCCGGGAGGGCGGTGCCGGACGCGGGGGAGGACGTCACCACCGGCGAGGCCGTCACCGCGTCCGTGGCCGTGGGCTCGAACGTGACCGTCTCGCCAGGGGCCGCGCTCCGGGACTCGGGGCAGGTCAGCGTGGGCGCCGTGGTGTCCTGCACCGTCACCTGGAACGAACAGGTGAGGCCCGTGGAGGTCGCGGTGACCGTCGTGGTGCCAATCGGGAACTGCGTGCCCGACGGCTGCGTGTAGCTCACCGGGAGCCCTCCCGCCGGATCCAGGACCGCGGGGTCGTACGTCACGACGGCGCCGTCCGGACCCGTCGCCTCCGCGACGACGTTCGCGGGGCAGGTGAGGGTGCGGGTGACCACGTCCTCCGTCACATCGAGGGTCACGGTCGCGACGTTGCTGTCGTTGGCGCAGTCGCGGACGCGGTAGGTGAAGCTGTCCGTGCCCACGAAGCCGGCCTCGGGCGTGTACACGGGGTTCCCCTGCGCGCCGGTGGTGATCGTGCCGTGCTGCGGCGGGGTGACGACCGTCCAGGTCAACACCTGGCCGGGATCCGGATCCGTGGCGGCCAGGGCGAACTCCAGCGGCGTGTCCTTCTCGATGGTGACCGTCTGGTCCGCCGCCGCCGGAGGCTGGTTGGCGACGACCGTCACCATGCGGCCGCCGGGGATGGCGTTGGCGAAGACGGAGAGCGCGTAGGTGCCCAGCGGCGCGTCGGCGGGCACGGTCACCGTCGCGCGGGTGTCCGAGGTGTTGCTGCTGGGGAGCGTCCAGAGGCGTCCACCCTCGGCGGCCCGCAGGCGCACCAGGGGGAAGTCCGTGGGCGAGTCCGCGGAGTTGCCGCCGCTTCCGCCGGAGATGCCCCGGAACCGCAGGCCCTCCACGACGGTGGGGCAGGCGGCGACGAGGGTCGCCGGGTTCGTCACCGCCGGCTTCCAGGCGGGAAGGGCCCGGGTGTCGTCAAACAGCTGCGCGTTGGTGGGCTCCTGCCCTCCCGCCAGCAGGACCTCGCCCGAGGGCAGGGAGACGGTGATCAGACCTCCCGCCGCCGCGGGGTCCTCGACGTTGGTCCACGCGCGGAGGCTGGGGTCGTAGACCTCCGCCGTGTTGGCGTAGTCGTCGGTCGTGGTGATGCCGCCCGCGACCAGCACCTTGCCGGAAGGCATCAGCGTGGCGGAGTGGAGCCAGCGCGCCTGCGTGAGCGCACCCACGGGCGTCCAGGTGTTGGTGCCGGGCGTGTAGATCTCCGCGGACGTGAGCTTCGTGAAGGCCGCGAGGCCGCCAGCCGCGAGCACCTGACCCGACGGCAGGAGCGTCAGCGTCAGTTCGTCGCGGGCGCCCAGGAGGCTCGCCGCCGGGGCCCAGGTGTCGCTGGCGGGGTCGTAGAGCTCCGCCGAGTTCAGCTCCGCGCCGCCGCCCGTGTGGCCGCCCGCGACGAGCACCCGGCCGTCCTGGAGCAGCACGGCGCGGTGTCCGCCGCGCGGCGTGGCGAGCGCGGGCCCGGAGGTCCAGGTATTTGTGTCGGGCGCGTAGATCTCCACGGTGTCCAGCACGGTGGTGTTGCGCTGACCACCGACGACGAGCACCCGGCCATCCGGCAGGAGCGTGGCGGTGTGCAGGTGGCGCGGGCTCGGCAGGGCCGCGGTGGCCAGCCAGGTGTTGGTGGCGGGATCGAAGCGCTGCGCGCTCTCCGTCGAGATGCCCGCGTCGCGTCCACCGGCGACCAGCACCTGGCCGGAGCGAAGGACGGTCGCGGTCGCGCGCTCGCGACGCTCGTCGAGCGCGGGCGCGGCGCTCCAGCTGTTGCTCGCGCGGTCATACACTTCCACCGCCGCCGAGGAGGCGCCGACCTCACGGCCTCCCGCGACGAGCACCTGACCCGAGGGCAGCAGCGCCACTGCGGGATCCGTCCGGGGCGTGCCCATGGCGCCGGCCGGGGACCACTGGCTCCTGGCGGGGTCGTAGACCTCCGTCTGCGCGTAGTAGGTCAGGCCGGGGTTTCTGGAGTAGCCGCCCGCGACGAACACCTTGCCCGTGGGCAGCAGCGTCGCGGTGTGGTTCTCGCGGGCGACGTTCATCGTGCCCGCGTTGGTCCAGGTGCCGGTGGCGGGATCGTAGATCTCCGATTCGATCTGCGCCGCCGCGACGGTGGAGGCGGAACCACCGGTGACGAGGACGCGCCCGTCGGGCAGCAGCGTGGCCATGTGGCCGTTGCGCGGGAAAGTGAGGCTGCCCGTGGCGGTCCAGGTGTTGGCCGCCGGGTCGTAGAGTTCCGACTGGGTCGTGACGACACCGCCCTCGGTCAAGCCGCCCGCGACGAGCACGCGGCCGTCGGGGAGCAGGGTGCTCGTGGCGTAGTGACGGGGGACCAGCGGGGGCGCGGCGGCGGACCAGGTCCCGGTCGCGGGGGCGTAGAGGTCGGCGCCGGCCACCTCGCCGGATCCGCTGAAGCCGCTCACCGCGAGCACGCGCCCGTCGCGCAGCCGCGTGGCGGTGTGCGCGTTCCGTCCCTGGAGCATCGCCCCGGTGGGAAGGAAGGTGTTGGTCGCGGGGTCGTAGAGTTCCGCGGTGGCGAGCCGGACGCCGCCACCGCCGGTGCCGCCCGCGATCAGGACCTGTCCCGTGCCGAGCAGCGTGGCCGTGGGGATGGAGCGGGTCGAGGACATGTTGCCCGTGCCGGACCAGGCGTTGGTGGCGGGATCATAGAGGCGCCCCCCCTGCGAGCCATCGGTCAGCACCAGCACCCGGCCCGTGGGCAGGAGCACGGCCAGGGTGATGTTGCCCGTGAGGCTGGTGGGGCCCGCGGAGCTCCAGGTGTTGGTGGCGGGATCGTAGGTCTCCGCCGCGCCCACGAAGTCGGCCGAGTTGACGCCATTGACGACGAGCAGCCTCCCGTCGGGGAGCAGGACGGTCGCGTGTTGCGCGCGCGCCGTCGCCATGGAAGCGGTGTCGTACCAGGCCGGCGCCGTCGCGAGACGGGCGTGCGTGGTGCGGATGCCCGCGGGTGCCGCCGGGCGCTCGTTCCCGCCGCAGGACAGAAGGCCCAGGCTCGCGGCGAACAACAGGAGCCTGCTCCAGACAGCGCGTTGTGACCGCATCGATGAAACCCCGATCCGCGAGGGCTGGCGCGAACACGACCGTCGGCCCGCCGCTCGACGTAAACACTCCGGGTTGCGGATTATCAGTGCGCCGGGTGCTGGGGCAATGCGTGAAAAAATCCGGCGCGGTTACCCGTCGCGTGGGTCGTGGATTTTCTCGGGAGGGGCCTCCAGGAAGCGGCGCCACCAGAGGCGGGCCTCCTCGTCGGTGTAGCCGTCCCAGGTGTTGACCTGGGGGAAGGGCAGGAGCCAGGGCTCCAGGAACCGGGCCAGCTCCCGATACGCCGGCAGTGTCTCACCCAGCTTCGTGTCCCCCGCGAGCGGCGCGGGTCCCAGGCTGATCAAGGCACGGCCTTCGGTGAGTTCCTGGACGGAGGTCTCCGGATGCTTCAGGTGCGAGCGGAGCGCCTGGATGCCGCCAACGGTTTCGAGGAGGGGAGGGCCCAGGAAGTTCAGCCAGTGGATGCCGTCAACCTGGAAGCCCATGTCCATGGACGTTCCCGCCGCGGGTACAGCCCAGCCGGGATGACGGAACAGGTCCGCCTTGAGCAAGGGAAGGGCTTTCCAGAATCCTCTCGATGGGGCGAAGGACAACCCGGCATGTGCCGTCGAGAACGGGAGGGCGCCGGCAAGGTCCAGGGCCAGCTCACGCAGCCGTGCTGGGCCCTGCTCGTCGAGAAATCGGAGGGGCACCTGGACGCTCAAGACGCTGAGCATTCGTGCGCTGGGATTGCGCCAGGGCAGCCGGGAGCGATAACGGAATTCGTAGCCGCTCGAATCGGATTCGTCGCCCGTCAGGCGCACGTTGGCGTCGAACCGTCTCCGGGTCAGGACGTCGAACCAAAGGGAGTCTCGCGGCAGGTCGTCCAGGAAGTCATCGGCCGGCGCCGCGCCGAGTCGCTCGCGCAGTTCTTCCCAGACGGCCGGCGCGAGCGG
>NZ_RAVY01000262.1:0-11180 GCF_003611625.1 Corallococcus sp. CA054B | reverse complement strand
TCCCACGCCCGCCTGCCCGCCACCTGTCCTGCTGGGGGCGCACCGTCATCACGCCCCCGCCGGGCTACAACCCACGACCTGTCCGACTGTCCGACAGGTTGCGCACCGCCGGTGTCACACCTGTTTCATGTGTTCACCATCGGCCGCAGCCCTCGGGAACCCGCACGTGCGCGGCCGGCTTCTGTCACCCGCCTCCAGCCCTCGACACAGTGCGGTTGATGCAGGGCGTCGTGTGTCTTCGGTGACGGGGCGAGGCGAGGTCCACCATGATGCCGCCTCAGGCCCGAGGACTCTTTGGCGGATCCGCCATCCAGCCGGGCACCTGGGACGAGTTCCTGGGCACGGGCGTCGCGCCACGGGAGGACGTGCTGCGGCTGTTGGACGCTCCCCGGAGGAGTTCTCCCGGATGCAGGCGCTGGCGGAGCGGGCGCTGATGAACCAGGGCGTGACGTTCTCCGTCTACGCGGACCGGCGCGGCACGGAGCGCATCTTCCCCTTCTGCCTCATCCCCCGGCTGGTGTCGGCGCAGGTGGAGCGCGGGCTGGAGCAGCGCGTGAGAGCGTGTGTCAGGACTTCGCGAACGTGTTCATCTGACACACCACGTGCGCGTGGCGGTGGGGCGCCAGGACTCCGACGCGACGCCCACGACGGGAACCATCTACCTGGGCGGTGGTGGGGAGAAGCTGGAGGTGCTGGTCCGCTGCGAACCGGAGTCTCCCGAGGGGCAGTGAGCCCGCGGGCGCACCGCCTGTCTCAATCCAAGACGCATTTCGCGACGTGTCATGATGGTTCATGAGACAGGCCCACGAATCCCTCCGGGTCTGATCTCCCGCCTCGTGAAAGCGGGCCTTCCCCGGTTCTCGTGTTGAGACATCGCGATTCCTAGACTGCCTTTCCCCCTCAGTTGGAGAAAGGCAGACATGGATTCCGTTTCCAGCCATCCCGAGCGCCGCTTGCGGGTGGCGTCGCCGGAGGCCGTCCCCTTCCTGCTCGTGCCGGAGCCCCTTCTTCCGGAAGTCGAGCACCCCTGTCGCATCCCGGTGAAGAACGTGGAGGAGGCGGAGTTCCTGGCCGCCGTGCTGCAGGAGCACTGCGGCCTCTACCTGGGCGCGCGCGCCGCCGAGTTCCCCGCGCTGGCGGAGTGGGCGGATGCCACGCCAGTGGGCGTGCGCGTGGGCGAGCAGTGGAAGAAGGATCCGCCGGAGAACGTCTCCGAGCTCCTGGCCCGCATCCCCGTGCGAAACGCCGTCTCCGAGGGACGGCAGTCCTTCACCGAGGCGGAGCAGGCCCGTCCGCTGGAGCGCATCGACCCGGTGCTCGTGCACAAGCGCGACCCGGCGAACGTGCTGCTCGCCAACGCCTGCCGGGTGGGGGCGCTCCATCAATTCAACGCGTTCACCGATTCGCCGGAGTTCGTCTTCGACCATCCCTCCGAGCACGTGCAGGGCATGCTCCTCACGGAGCTGGCCCGGCAGGCGGCCATCGCGGCCATCCACGGCGTGGGGCTGCCGTTGGACTGGTCGCTCATCCTGACGCGCCTGACGCTGGAGTTCCGGCGCTTCGTGCGCAACGACGTGCCGGTGGTGATCCGCACCTTCGCCAGCTTCCGGCTCCCGGAGTGGGCGGAGCCGGTGCGCAGCGACGGGCGCCGCAACCGCATGTGGATCGCCGTGCAGGGCTGGCAGGAAGACACCTGCTGCTATTCGGGGCTGATTGGCGCCGTGAGCGCGAAGGCGGCGTCATGAAGGGCCTGCACCGTTGGATGCCCACGCTGCTGCTGGTGACGGGCGTGGGGCTGCTGATTCCGCTGGGCTTGCGGCAGGTGATGCGGACGCCGGAGGACAGCCGGCCCATCGCGGCCCTGATGCTGGGCCTGTACCTGACGTGGATGCTGGTGGAGAGCCGGGTGACGCTGCGGGAGACGCAGAAGCCCACCGCGGAGCGGGACAGCGCCACGCTGGAGCTGTATGCGATTGCCCGTCTGACCACCATCCTCCTGGCGGTCGCGTTCCCCGCGTTGGAGCTGGGGCCGGCGCCGCGAGCAGTGGGGCTGTTCTGCTTCATCGCCGGGGTGTCGCTGCGGCTCACGGCCATCCGCACGTTGGGGAAGGCCTATTCGCACCGGGTGCGGCTGCCGGACGCGAGCCTGCTCGTGACGGAAGGCGTGTACCGGAGGCTCCGGCACCCGGCGTACACCGGCATGCTGCTGGCGCACGTGGGCTACCTGCTGGTGTTCCCCGCGGTCGTGGGCATCGCGGTGTTCGCGCTGCTGTTCGTGCCGGCGGTCCTCCTGCGCATCCGGCACGAGGAGCGGCTCTTGCTGGGCTCCTTCCCGGGCTACGCCGAGTACGCGGCGAGCCGCAAGCGGCTGGTCCCATGGGTCTGGTAGGCGGCTTCGGAGTCGTGCTCACGGGCGCGACCGGCATGGTGGGGCAGGCGTTCCTGCGCCAGCGCGGAGCGCATCCCGTGCACGCGCTGGTGCGCTCGCCCGACGGCCGTGAGTGGGGAGACGGTGTGCACGTCGTGCGGGGAGATCTGCACGGCATTCCGGACGCGTTGTTCCCGCCGTATCCCTACGTCGTCCTGCATCTGGCCACGAAGCAGCGGGACACGGACGGAACGGGCTACGAGCGGACCAACGTGGACGGCACACGGCGGCTCCTGTCGCGGCTCACGAGGGATTGCCGGGGCGTCCTCTTCGGCAGCTCCATGTCTGTCTATGGCGCGGGTCCCCACCGGGGCGTGAAGGAGGATCATCCGCTCCGGCCCGTCACCGCGCTGGCCCGCTCCCGAGTGGCGGCGGAGGACGTCGTCACGGAACACGCGGTCCGGACCGGTCTGCACGCGGCGCTGCTCCGGCCGCGCTTCCTGCTCGGGCGCGGAGACCGGTTCGTCCTGCCCGCGATGGTGAAGCTCCTGAAGCAGGGCGTGCAGGTCGGGGGCGACGCGGTGGGGTGCTCGGTCATCGATGTGGATGACCTGGGGCGCATCCTCTGGAGGCTCGCGCGGCGGATGGTGGAGACGCCGCGTCACGAACAACAGGCGTTCAACGTCGCGTACTCACAACCGCTCTTGCGAGGCGAGTTCCTGGGCGCGGTGGGGCGGGGGCTGGGACTGCCCCCTCCACTCGTGAAGGTCCGTGCCCCCGGTTGGCTCCCGCGAGTCCTGCGGGAGGCCCCCAGCCGGAGGGCCCGGGCGATGGCGGAGCGTCTGGAGTTGCTGGTCCATTCACAGTGTCTGGATGTCTCGCGGCTCGCGGCGGTGCTCGGGCCGGAGGACCTGTTGGCGAGGTCCCCGGTGGATGCCCTGCGGAGCGCGCTCAATGACTTTCGTTCCTGAAGGAATCCCCTGACATGCCTTCCCCCCAACCGCTCGTCTCCATGACCGAGGCCGGCGACCCCCAGCACGTCGGCCAGAAGTTCGCGCGCCAGCAGCACCTGGCGAAGCACGGCTTCCCGGTCCCCGAATTCTTCTGTCTCACGACCACGATGTTCCAGGAGGTGGCGGCTCCGCTCCAGGCCGGCATCGACCAGCTCACCACGGCGGTGGACCGGACGTCGCATCAGGACATCCGCCGCGTCGCGGAGGAGATTGAGAAGCTCTTCCTCCAGGTCCCGCTGGGCGCCGAGCGCGAAGCCACCCTCCTGGATGCCTTTGACCGGACCTTCGGCGCGGGAGGCATGGTGGCCGTGCGGGCCTCCGTGGTGGGCCGTGCACTGGAGGAGAGCGAGGACTCGGAGACGGATCCATTCGCGGGCGTGAGCTCCACGTTCCTCTACGTGCGGAGGGACACGCTGCTGGACCGCATCCGCCGCTGCTGGGCCTCCGCCTACACACCGGAGGGGCTCATCTACCGGCTGGCGCAGGGCCGCGACGTCCGGGGGCTGATGGTGGCGGTGGGAGTGCAGCGGATGATCCCCGGCCGCCGCTCGTTCGTGGCCTTCACGTGCGACCCGAAGACGACCGAGCGGCGCACGCTGGTCGTCGCGGGGCACGGCATCGGGGAAGGGGTGGTCCAGGAGAAGGTGGGCGTGGACCACTACTTCATCCACCCGGAGACAGGCCACATCGACCGGGAGCTGGCCCACAAGGTGGACATGCTCTGTGAGAGCCCCAAGCCCGGAGGCGAGCTGGTCCGCCGGCCCGTGCCGGAGCACCTGCGGGACGCGCCGTGTCTCACGGACGAGGAGCTGAAGCGGTTGGCCACGCTGGCGAAGGACATCGAGCGCAGCTTCGGCATGCCCCAGGACATCGAGGGCACCTTCACGGAGGACGGCATGCTGCACGTGTTGCAAGCGAGGCCCATCGCCTTCGACTTCCGGAAGATCCGTGTGTGGGGTTGCGGCAACGTCTCGGAGAGCTTCCCGGGTGTCACGACGCCGCTGACGTACTCGCTGGCCAGCTACTTCTACGAGGTCATCTTCTACGACCTCCTGCGCCGCATGAAGGGCGCGGACGCGAGGGCCCTGCACGACCAGACACCCGCGTTCCAGAACATGCTGGGGTTCATCGACGGGCGCGTCTACCACTCGCTGTCGAACCTGATGCACGTCAATGGCATCAACCCGTTCATCGCGGCGACCTCCATGCGGGACCTGGAGGACGTGCTCCAGCGGGACGCATCGCTGGTCATCCGGCTGCCGGGCCACCGTGAGAGCTTCCCCAACACGGCGAGCTACGCATACGCGCTGGGGCGTTCCGCGCTGGGCGCGCTGACCGTCACCGCGACGTTCCAGCGGGACTTCGACGCGTTCGAGGCCTGGTGGAAGCGGACGCTCGCGGGGCTCAGGGCTCTACCCGTGGAAAAGGAGGACCCGCTGGTCCTCATCCATCACTTCCGGCGCGTCTGGACGGAGGTGGGGAACTGGTGGGGCCTGACGCTCATCAATCACTGGTACATCAACACGTGTTTCGGGCTGGCGCGCAGGCTGTTGCTCAAGTGGACCGGGGAGGACCCCAGCGCGTTGCTGGTGGGCCTGATGTGCGGAGCGAAGCCGGACGCGGGCACCCACGCGCTGCTCTCCGCGGTGGCGCTCGCGGAGATGGTGCGCGCGGACCCGGCGCTGGCGAGGCGCTTCGACGAAGGCGAGGCGGAAGCCCTCTGGCGGAGCATCGACGCGGGGGACGTGCCGCCTGGGGTCACTCGAGCCTTTCGTGAGCACCTGAGTGAGTTCGGGGACCGGGGCGTGCAGGAGCTGAACGTAGAGCGCCCGAACCTGCGGGACACGCCGTGGGACCTGGTGCGAGTCGTCCAGTCCTACGCGCGCTCGTCCGTGACGCGCGAGGAGTTGAGGGCGTCGGACAGGGCCAGGCGCACGGAGGCAGAGGCGCAGTTGGCCACGCTCCTCCAGGGGCATCCGTTGCGGAAGCTGGCCATCGAGAAGCTCCTGGCAGGGCTGCGGACGGTGATTGGCCTGCGCGAGGACAGCCGGTTCTGGCGAGGGCAGCTCTTCGGCTTCAGCAAGCAGGTGTTCGCGGCGCTCGGTCAGCGGATGGCGGAGCGGGGCGTGTTGGATGCGCCGCTGGACGTGCATTACCTCACGATGCGCGAGGTGCTGGACCACTTCGAAGGCCGCAGCGTCACGAGAAACCTGGGCGAGCTCGCGAAGCTGAGGCGCAGGGAGCAGCAGGATAATCAGGAGCGCCAGCCGCCGCGGGACTTCACCACGGTGGGAAGCGTGGCGGACGGCATCCCGAGGGTCGTGGAAGCCACAAGCGACAACGCCTCGCTGTTCAAGGGAATCGGTTCGAGCGCGGGCATCGTGGAGGGGACCGCGCGCATCGTGCTGGACCCGGGCGCGGTGGGCTCGCTGGGCAAGGACGACATCCTCATCGCGAAGGAGACGGACCCGGGTTGGCTGTTCCTGATGCTGGCGTCGGGAGGCATTGTCGTTGAGCGCGGCAGCATGCTGTCGCACACGGCGATCGCGGGCCGGAAGTTCGGCATCCCCACGGTGGTGGGCGTGGCGAACGCGACCACGCGCATCCCAGACGGAGCCAGGGTCCGCGTGGATGGCTCCACGGGGACGGTCACGCTGGTGGCGGCATGAGCAGGACCGTCATGGCCCGGGCGCGGGCCACGCTGCGCTTCTCGGTGCAGCGTTACCCGCCGTTGTTCTACCTGCTGGTGATCTCACTCTGGTGCGTGAGCCTGGACGGGATGTTCGGAGTGCTCGACGGGGGCAGGGGGCTGACGTTCTCCCTGGACCTGCTGCACGTCGCGCTGAGCATCTGGGGCGTGGGCTACTTCATGCGCATCGTGGATGAGCTGCGCGACTACGAATACGACCTCGTCCACAACCCAGGGCGAGGTCTGGCGAAAGGAGATGTCACCTTCGGGGACCTGTACGTGGTGCTGGGCCTCAACGCTGCCGTGTTGCTCGGGACGAACCTGGCGGTGTCGTGGGTACGGGCCGCCATCCTGCTCGGAATCATGGTGCACGCGCTGGTGCTCTGGGCGCTGGAGAAGCACTGGGTCGCGTACCAGCGCAGCATGTTCCTGATGATTGGAATCGCCATCCAGCTCCACGTGGGCCACGGCCTCTTCGTCTGGGTGGCGCACGCGGAGCGCACCGGAACGACGGTGAATCCAAACGGGCTCCTGGCCATCCTGGGAATGGTCTTCCTGTACCTGCACTGGGAGGTGATGCGAAAGACCGCATGGCCAGGGACCACGAAGCCAGGAGAGAAGCTCTACAGCGACGAAGTGGGCTCCACGGCCAGCGCGGTGATTGCCTTCGCGATGATGGCCGGAGCGGTGGGACTATACTTGTGGCTGACTGCGGGCTGGCTCTTTCTTCTGCCCCTGGGAATGGCGGTGATCAACCTGACGCTGTTCTTCAAGAATCGCAGGCCCCGCGCTTTTTCTGGACGGCTGGCGGCCCTGAGCTATTTCGCGCTTCTGCTTGTCACAATTGGATTTGCGTCGCGTTGATGCCGGGAGTGCATTATTTCTGAGTAGTTTCGCCGCCGCCGCGAGACATTCGTCATGTTTCGCTTGTACGGCTGGGGAAACTAGGGGCTGTCCCTGATTACCGCAGCCAAAGAAGCATGGAAGCAACGTGCAGGACGGCGAGGTAGCTCTTCGCCGTCTTGTCGTAGCGGGTGGCCGCAGCCCGAAAGCGCTTGAGGTCGTGGAAGAAGCACTCCACCCGGTAGCGCAACCGATAGAGGGTGCGGTCCAGCGCAGGCGGTTGCTTCCTGCTGGGATGGGGATGAATGACAGGCGTCATTCCCACCTTCAGGGCGTTGGCGCGAATGCGCTCTGCGTCGTAACCGGTGTCCGCGATGAAGGCCTTGCCCTCGGCGTGCACCAACAACTCCTCGGCCATCGTGGACTCATGTTGCTGGCCGGGCGTTATTTCGAGGTGGAGCGGCTTACCGCCCGCCGTTGTGACGGCGTGAACTTTCGTTGAAAAACCTCCTCGAGAACGCCCCAGAGCATTTCTTCGGACCCCCCTTTTCCGCCCGAGGCGTCCTGATGCGCCCGGACGACGGAAGCGTCTGCCAGCGAGCCGAGCTCATCCACCGGAAGTCGCAGGGCCTTGAAGATGGCTTCCCAGCGCCCGACTTGCGCCCAGCGGTGGAAGCGGTTGTAGACGGTCTTCCAGTGGCCGAATCGCTCCGGAAGGTCCCGCCATTGCACCCCAGTCTTCACGCGCCAGATGACGGCGTTGATGAAGTCGCGGTCCCCTCGCTTCGAGGGTGGGCCGCTACGCGAGCCCAGCAAGGGCTTGATGCGGCTCCACTCGGCATCGCTCAGTTCATGTCGGCGCACAGCCAGCGTTGATCATGCCTGACGCTGGCTGGCAACCTCCTGGTGCCCCTCAAGGCCGGGTCCAACGCCCGTGTTTGATCCACCAGGTTGATTTTCGGGCCGGAGATCAGGGACAGCCCCTAGCTGGTCGCAGACGTCGCAGGCACGCCTGTTGCTGGCGGCGCAGCAAAAGCCCTATCTACGAAGCCAAACCTCCCGAGAATATTCGCAACGAGAGCCTGATTGCGATCTCGCGAATGGGCTGTCGAAACAAGGATTGCGATGTGTGTAGTAGTCAAAAAGACAGTGCCTTGAGGCCATGCCTGCTGGCGCATGCGGAATGTCGACAGGCTCTTTGCTTGAGACAGGTGCCTGTCGGCTAATTGGTAATTACGAGGCCTTTGGTTTGTCTGTTTTGGTTTGACCTGATTGCGCTCGTCGTCAATAGCCGGGTGTGAGATGCACCTATTTGCTCGGCGCACTGTTCTTTGTGAGGGATTCTACAAAAAGCCGCAGACTCGCGTTTCGCTGCATGGCGGATTTCAGAGTGCTGGTTTTTCTGAAAGGTTTGCTCCATTCGTTGTATCGGTCAAATGTGTTTCTCTGAAAGTCGCGTTTGCGCTCCTTGGTGGAGCGAATGTTGGGTCTATTCAAAGCTCTCTGAAGGGTTTCCTTGGGGCTGGGATACTTAGACGTCTCCTGGGGAGAAAAGAGCGTTAATAGCCAAGCGTCAGATTCCTCAATTGCGATGGCATAGTGAATTCGCTCTGTGCCGCGGCCAGCTAGCCATTCGTCGATTTTTATGGCGATGCGCCTACGCAACTCCTCAGCTGATTCAGGACTGCGCTCGCCTGACGGGCGCGATACGTCGTAGCCGCTTAGCTCGCATTCCGCCGCATCGATATGGATGATGACCATCCGTGGTTCGTCAATTGGGCTGGTTAGGAATTCTTCGATGCGTGAGTAGTCGGTACACTCTTTTTTTACGAGCTCCCAGTTGCTGAAGCTTTCTTCCGCCTGGGTTGCAAGGTCTGTCTCGTCTTGTTGGTATTCAGGTCTTAGATGTGTGACATATTCATACTCGATCCCAAGGCTGCCTTTTAGGATGTTTCCAATGACAGCCAGATCGCCGCGTCCTTCAGCGATAATCCCCATTCGCATAATTTAGAATGCCTTGGGGATGCCACCCAGGTGGCCGCGCATCCACAACTCCGAGAGCTTGTATTTTGCCCCGTCGACCTCTGGCTTTACTTTAACTCGCCGTGTGGTGGTTTGCCCCTCGTCGTTTCGATAGACGACGAAGAGTCGTTGCTCTTCATCGTGAAGGTTCAATCCATCCAAGATCGCGGGGTTGTGCGTGGTGATGAGCGTCTGTTTCCCATGCTCCTTGGCCATTGCCGCGAGCGCCTTCATGAGTTCTCGGCAAAGTTGCGGATTGAGCGCGGTTTCGATGTTGTCTATTCCGAAAAATGACGGAGTCTTGTCAGACAGGAATAGCGCGAGGTAGAATAGTATGTGGAGAATGCCTTCATTGGCGTTTTCGGCTGAAAAAATATTGTTTCCTTTTCGCATGAAGCGATCTTGGAAGTAAAGTCTAGATGTGCTCCGCCCGAGTTTGTGGCCCTTGAATTTCAATTCGTCTTCAGTGTCGACAATGAATCTGTCAAACCAAGAGATGATGCTGCAATAGTGTTCCAGTTTTTTTAGTTGGTCTGTGTCGAGAGCGGATAGGAATACATCAAGATTTTCACCGTTGATGCCAAGAGGCGTCCGTCTGCTCACATTGTGGATGCCGCGAAGCGCAAGCGGGTTTAGATCATAGATGCAGAAAGACTCAAGTGCCCTGGCGGATTGGGGCAGTTGAGACATGATTAAATCTGCTAGGTTGATGGTGGGCTCCGGATTGGCAGATGATCGGGAGGAATCGAGAGCGCTGGCTTGCTTTCTCAATGCCTCGGCTACATCCCTGGCGAGTTGGTGCGAGAAATCGTATGACGCCAGATTCCATGTCGCGCCAATGGCTCCCTCATCCATGGGTGACAAGGATAAGCCAAAGCCCGTCCCTTGCCTTGTTTCTTTGGGGAGGTATTGGATGCTGAAGTCCACTTTTTTTGGCGTCTTGGTTTTTGAAAACGAGCTGATCATGATTGATGGTTTTGCAATCCGAACGCCTCGAGTATAGAGCTCTTCGATTGATAGTTTATTGGAGATGGCTGCGCCCATTGTTGCGATGGCTTCTAGGATATTGGTCTTCCCAGAGCCATTTTCACCTATGAAGACATTTGTTCGTCCTAGTTCGAGCGTGTGTTCGGCGATTGATTTGAAGTTTTTGATGTGGAACTCTGTGATCATCTTTGTTTTCCTGTGTGAAAGAGTGGTTTGTGCATCTCGTTGCCTGTGTGGGGAATGAACATGAGAAGAGTCGCCGGATTCGCATCGGCATCAGCATCCCTGTGTATCACCGGTAATGCGTCCAGTGTAGGGAGAAGTGGTGGCCACCCGGAGCCGATGCCCATCGGTATGATAGATTCGAGGACCTGAAGTAAACTTAGAACCCCCTCTCGACGCCTTCCCTGGTCCGGCGCTTGCCTGAGTGGCGCTCCCCCGATGCTTGGTCGGCCAAAGTGCTCTGACTGGGGGGATGCCACATGTGGCTGACTTGCTCTTGGGTCGGAGGCCTCAGCCAGAGAGAGACAGTGGCTTCAAGGGATAGGACGCATGGGGAGGGAATGCCGGGTATTCCTCGCCGGCTCACTCGGGTAGCGAAAATGCTTTCTTGGGTGCACACCCTGGCGCGAGTTGGCCTTCAAGGTCAGGTGGAAGGTTAGATGGTGCAAAGATGCTGTTTGGAATTCGATGCTAGGCGGGCTTCAGTGGCTTCTGGAGCTAACGTTGGTTTGGAGACTGCGAGGATCGTTCAAATTGATCCAGAGTGAAGTGCGCGCCGGGAAGACGACAGAAGTGCTGAGTGCAACCACCTCTGGCCACACTGGTGTTTCCATGCCGTTCCGGCGAGAGCTTGCGGTTCAATCTTTCACCTGCGCCTTTGCTTCAACGGCATCATGCTGCTGTCAATTTTCGCTGGTTCATTGGGAGAGGCCCTAAGTTGCTGTGTTGATGGGGGGGGTGGATTTGGACGAGTGCCTTGTCTGTGTGATCTGCGGGTGGCATTTTGCCCATTTTTTGAGGCTGCTTCGATATCGAGAAGCACCAACTGACGCAGTCGCACGTGAAGTTAATAGCGCCGCCATTACAGCTTTCCGGTTGGGCTTGCGACGTTGCGTTGCTAGTTCGGACCTGAGGCATCCCCTCATTCATAGGACGGCGTAGACCTCTCGGAAGAACATCTGCGCAAGGACCAGTTCGCCGAAACGCCTCATCAGTGGCTCGAATCGATGTTCTTTCATCATCGGCAGCGCGCCGT
>NZ_RAVY01000261.1:0-11276 GCF_003611625.1 Corallococcus sp. CA054B | reverse complement strand
TGTCACGGCTGTGGTTCGCGCTGGACCGCCGCGCCTGGAACTACCTGGTCGTCGTCCCCGCCCACCCCGGTGCCCCCGCGCAGGACGCGGCCCAGGCCCTGATGGAGGCCGGCGCGCCCTACCCGGAGCCGCCCCTGCGCCTCGTGGACGCCACCGGCATCGAGCCCGCCGGCGCTCCGCGCATGGTCCAGGAGGTGCGCCGCCGCGTGGAGCAGGGCGAGCGGGTCATCGTGGTCATCGACTCGCTCATCACGCACCCGGCGAGCCTCCCGCTGGCCCTGGCCGCGGACACCGCCCTGCTGGTCGTCACCCTGGGCGAGACGGACTTCGGCTCCGCGCAGAAGACCCTCACCCTGGTGGGCGAGGACCGCTTCGCCGGCAGCGTCACCTTCCCGCGTCCCACGAAGAAGCAGAAGCGCGCCGACGCGGCCAAGAAGAAGAAGCCATGAGCCCTTCCGACTCCCCCGCTGCTCCGGCCCCCCGGCTCAGCGTCGTCATCGCCACGTACAACCGGCTGCCCCTCATCACCCGGCTGCTCCAGCAGCTGGCCGGGCAGACGCTGCCGCCCGAGGAGTTCGAGGTGGTGGTGGTGGACGACGGCTCCGCCTCCGACGTGAAGGGGCCGCTCTCCGCGCTCAAGCTGCCCTACACCCTGCGCGTGGAGGTGCAGCAGAACGCGGGCGCCGCCGCCGCGCGGCACCGGGGCGTGCTGGCCGCCCGGGGCGCCACGGTGCTCGTCACGGATGACGACATGCAGGTGGCCTCCGACTTCCTCGCGCGCCACCTGGTCCACCATCCGCCCGGCTCGCGCAACGTGGTGCTGGGCCGCATCCGGCCGGATCCCGAAATCGGGGAGATGCCCCTCTTCGAGCGCTGGTACGCGCACCTCAACAACCGCATGGCGGAGGAGCTGTCCGTCCCCGGCGTGAAGGCGCACGGCAACCACCTGTACACGGGCAACGTGTCCTTCCCCCGCGCGGACTACGTGGGCGTGGGCGGCTTCGACAAGACGCTGGGCCAGTCGGAAGACGTGGAGCTGGGCGTGCGCCTGGAGAAGGCCGGCTGCGCGTTCCTCTTCGCGCCGGACGCGTACGTGCTGCACGGCAGCGACCACGTCAGCTTCGAGAAGTGGATCCGCCGCGCCCACCGCTACGGCATGTTCGACACCCACGTCTCCGTGAAGCACCCGGACGTGAAGGGCGTGAACCCGTGGCGCCTCTTCTTCGAGACGAACCTGCTCTCGCGCCCGCTGCTCGCCTCCGCGGTGGTGGCCCCGGAGGCGTCGCGCAAGCTGACGGAGGCCGTGGTGAAGGCCTCCAGCGTGGCGGACAAGCTGGGGCTCACGGGCGCCGCGTTCGCGGGCACCTCCGTGGCGTACGGCATGGAGTACCTGCGCGGGGCCCGCACGGAGGCCGGCGGCTGGGTGGGTGTCGCCAAGGGCGTCGCGCGCTACCTGCAGGGCCGGGGAAATCCCCAAGGATGAAAGCCATGTTCGGAGCCCTCATCTCGGACGCGTTGGAGATGGCCAAGGCGGCCACCGGTACGTCGGACGCGAAGTCCATCGCCAAGGTGGTGCTGACCAGCGACTCGTACCGCATCACCGCGCTCAACCGCGCGCGGGAGGCGGCGCTGGCCTTCCACATCCCGCTGGTGAACCACGTGCTGCGCGTGGCCCAGACGGCGGTGATGGGCATTGAAATCGGCAAGGACGTGACGCTGGGCAAGGGCGTGTACTTCGTGCACAGCCTGGGCGTCGTCATCGGCGGGGACGCGCGCATTGGCGACCGCGTGCGCTTCTACGGCAACAACACCGTGGGCACCGCCAAGGACAACGGCTACCCCACCATCGAGGACGACGTCTGGATTGGCGCGGGCGCCCGCATCCTGGGCCCCGTGCGCATTGGCGCCCGCTCGCGCATTGGCGCGAACGCCGTCGTGCTCCAGGACGTGCCGCCGGACAGCGTGGCGGTGGGCATCCCCGCGCGCATCTTCCCGCGCAAGGACCTGGACGAGGTCCCGCTGTAACCGTCGTGCCGTCGTTTGTTGATCCGCTGTTGCCGGGTTCGTTCCGGGGGATGCGTTGAGGAAGGTCATGGCAGAGACGAAGCACGGACGGTGGAAGCGGACCGTCATCCTCACCTGCGCGGTGCTGGGCGGCGGCGCGGGCGTGGCCATGGCGCAGCAGAACGCGTCGAAGGGAGCTGGGGACGCGCCCCCTGCACAGCAGCCCACTGCCACGGAGACGGTGGCCGTGTACGACGGGGGCATCCAGGCCGGATGGAAGGACATCGGCTGGGCGCCTCGCGAGCTTCCCAAGGGCGCGCCCGCGCGCCTGCGGATGTTCAACTACGGCGGGTGGATCCTCTACCGGCCCAAGCTCCAGGGCGCATATGGCGCGCTGACGTTCCGTTTCACCGCGCCGGAGTCCTACGGCGAGTTCCTGGACGTGCGCCTGGACGCCCCCGGCGCCGCGACGTTCCCGCACGTGCGGATCAGCCCGGAGTTCATCGTCAAGAAGGACCGCGAGTGGGCGGAGGTCGTCGTGCCCATGGAGGTCCTCAACCCGCGCGGTGAGCCCTTCGACCGCCTGGTGCTGCGCGCTTCGAAGGACGTGGGCCGGGACTGGGTGCTCTTCGACAAGGTGGCCCTGGTGCCGCTGTCCCCGGACGTGGCCGCCGCGCGCGCGGCCGGCGGTGGGCGCATGGGCCGGGGCGACGGCCGCGAGTCGAAGATGATCATCGACTGCACCGCCCCGTCCAAGCCCATCAGCCCGCTCATCTACGGCATCGCGCTGGACGGCAACAAGGAGACGACGGACACGCACCAGTGGAAGCTGGGCGCCACCATCCGCCGCTGGGGCGGCAACCCCACGTCCCGCTACAACTGGAAGCTGGGCCGCGCGTGGAACACCGGCAACGACTGGTACTTCCGCAACGTGGAGCTGGGCTTCGGCGCGGATGACTTCCTGGAGTCCAACCGGAAGAACAACGTCCAGTCCGCGCTCACGCTGCCGCTCATCGGCTGGGTGGCCAAGGACACGACCTCCGTGGGCTTCCCGGTGTCCACCTTCGGCCCGCAGCAGGCCCAGGACGACACGGAGCCCGCGGGCGGCAACGGCGTGCGCCGCGACGGCACGCCCCTGGTCCCCGGTGCGCCCACCACGACCAGCGTGCAGGCCCCTCCGGAGTTCATCTCCGAGTGGGTGAAGTCACTCAAGGCCGCGAAGCGTGGCGTGAACATGTACATCCTGGACAACGAGCCCGCCCTCTGGAGCTCCACGCACCGGGACGTGCATCCTGATCCGCTCACCTACGACGAGCTGCTCAAGCGCACCATCGAGTACGGCACCGCCGTGCGGAAGGCGGATCCGGAAGCGGTCATCGCCGGTCCCGCGGAGTGGGGCTGGACGAACTACTTCTGGTCCGCCGCGGACTTCGCTCCCGGCCGTCCGCCGTACACGGACCGCCGCGCGCACGGCGACGTGCCCCTCTTGCCCTGGTACCTGCGCGAGCTGCGCGACCACGAGAAGAAGACCGGCGTGCGCCTGCTGGACGTGGTGGACGTGCACTTCTACCCGCAGACCAACGTGGGCCTGGGCCTGGAGGGCGCCACGGATCCGGACACCAACGCGCGGCGGATCCGCTCCACCCGCGCGCTGTGGGATCCGACGTACAAGGACGAGTCCTGGATCGCCGAGCCCATCCAGCTGATTCCGCGCGTGAAGCAGTGGATCGCGGAGAACTACCCCGGCCGGGGCATGTCCATTGGCGAGTACAACTTCGGCGCCATGAAGCACATGAGCGGGGGACTCGCGCAGGCGGAGGCCCTGGGCCGCTTCGGGCAGCAGGGGCTCACGTCCGCGTTCTTCTGGCAGTACCCCGCGGAGAACAGCCCCACGTTCTGGGCGTTCCGCGCGTACCGCGACTTCGACGGGCGGGGCGGCCGCTTCCAGGACCACGGCCTGTCCACCACCGCGGCCGAGGGCACCAGCCTCTTCGCGTCCCGCGACGCGTCCGGCAAGAAGCTCACTGCCGTATTGCTCAACTTCGACCCCGAGCAGGCCGCCCAGGCGCAGCTGGAGTTCAAGGGCTGCGGCTCGCTCAACACCGTGCGCGTCATGGGCTACTCGGGCGCGCCGGGCGGTTTCACCGAACAGGCCACCGGCAAGCAGGCCGAGCAGGCCCTTTCGCAGCGCCTTCCCCCCTACTCCATCACCGTGCTGGACCTCACGGTGAAGTGAAGACGACGCCTTGACCACCGCACACGCCCCCGCCGCCGCTTCCCCCCGCCCGCGCCTGAACATCGGCCAGCTCACCATCGACCAGATCACCTTCCCGGAGGCCATCACGGCCATTGGCGAGCTGGTGGACGCGCACCAGGGCGGCTACGTCTTCACCGCCAACGTGGACCACGTCGTCCTGGCGGAGACGAACGCGCGCTTCCGCGACGCGTACGCCAAGGCCACCATCTCCGTGGTGGACGGCATGCCCATCGTCTGGGCGTCGCGCATGCTGGACGTGTCCCTGCCGGAGCGCATCGCCGGGTCCGACCTCATCCTCCCGCTGGTGAAGCTGGGCGCCGAGCGCAAGTGGCGCATCTTCCTCCTGGGCGCGGGCCCCGGCGTCGCGGAGAAGGTGGGCAAGCAGTTCCAGGCGCAGTACCCCGGCATCGAGGTCGTGGGCTGGGACTCGCCCATGGTGAACCTGGACGCGGGCGACGCGCAGAATGCTCCCATCGTCGCGCGCATCCGGGAAAAGGACCCGCACCTGCTCTTCGTCGCGCTGGGCAGCCCCAAGCAGGAGGTGTGGATTTCGCAGGTGGCCCAGAAGCTGGGGCCCACGGTGGCCATCGGCATTGGCGCGGGCTTCGACTTCATCGCCGGCACCGCCAAGCGCGCCCCGGAGTGGATCGCCAAGGCCGGCTTCGAGTGGCTCTACCGCCTCACCCACGAGCCCAAGCGCCTGTGGCGCCGGTACATCCTCAACGACTCCCAGTTCGGGATCATCCTGCTGCGCGAGCTGTGGAAGCGCACCCGGGGTTCACAGGATTGATGGGTCCCTCGGGACCCGCTCGCCTGGCGCTATGTCCTTGAATTCTGGGCTTTGGGGCTTAGGCCCCTCCCTGGACATTTACAGCCAAGCTTGAGTATTCTAGCCCCGCACGCCTTTCGCGGGGTGCACGGGCCGCGGTGCCTGAGCCTCGCGTCCGGGTGTGCCCACCCGTAGGCCCCTGGACGTCCCCTCATGTCATCAGCCGTATCCCGTTCGTCGCCCCGTTGGGCGGCGCGACTCGTCACGTTCGCGGTGATGGTGTTGTCGGCCTTCAGCCTGCCGGCCGCCGCCGCCACCAACACGGAGGCCACGCAGAAGGCCATCCAGTTCCTGAGCGCGGACGTGGCCAACTGGACCACGCACGAGAACTGCATCGCGTGCCACCGCCAGGGCGCGGCGGTGTTCGGCCTGTCGAGCGCCAAGGCCAATGGCTACAACATGGCGCAGACGGCGAGCAACGGGCGCACGCTCCAGCAGAACCTGGACGCCATCACGGCGCGCATCAAGACGGACCAGCTGCCTTCCGGTCACTGGCTGTATCAGGGGTCCGCGTACCCGAACTCGAAGACGGGCTGGGCGTCGTTCGGCCTGGCGGGCTTCGACCAGTACGTGTCCACGCAGTACAGCAGCGCGCTGGTGATGGCGGCCAACTGGGCGCTGGGCACGCAGCAGTCCAGCGGCCGGTGGAACGAGGACCACGACGGCACGCCGGTGAACCACGGCAACGTGCCCATCACCGCGCGCTACATCGTGACGCTGGCGCAGGCGAAGCAGCGCGTGGACCCGGCGAAGGCGGCGCAGTACCAGGCGGCCATCGACAAGGCGGCCGCGTACCTGCGGGCCAACATCAACACGGCCACCACGGGCGTCTTCGACGACGGCATGCCGTACACGTTCCAGAAGTCGTGGGCCATCGTGGGCCTGAAGGCCGCGGGCCCGGGCACCAATGGCGTGAACAGCACCACCATCCAGACGCTGGCGAACCAGCTCATCGCGATGCCCGCGGTGAGCGGCAAGGGCTGGGGCCGCCTGCCGAGCGGTGCGTCCGACGACTTCGCCACGGGCATCGCCGTGTACGCGCTGTGCCTTGCGGGCAAGGAGCCGGCGAGCAACGCGCGCCTGTTCAACGCGATTGAGTGGCTGAAGACGAAGCAGGCGGCGGACGGAGGCTGGGAGCCGGGGTCGGCGGCGCGGGACATCCCGACGACGTTCGCGTCGCTGGGCCTGGCGTGCTTCGGTGACTTCAGCGTGGAGGTGTCCGTGGTGGGCGAGGACACGAAGATGTTCCCCATCTCCAACCCGGCGCCCCAGGAGACGACCTACACGCTCAAGGTGAAGAACCACGGCTACCAGGCGGACACGTACACGCTGAGCACCGCGGGCGGCCTGCCGGGCTGGTCGGCCACGCTGAGCCGTCCCACGGTGTTCCTGGCCGCTGGCGCGGAGTCCACCGTGACGGTGACGGTGCGCGCTCCGGTGAACCTGCTGCCTTCGCTGCTGTCGGAGGTCACGGTGACGGCGTCGTCGGGTGGCGCGGTGGGCGTGTCGGCGTCGGCTCGCGTGCGGACGTACACGCCGCCGGAGCCTCCGGTGACGGGCGTGGCGACGACGACCACGATTCTTTCCCCGGCCGCGAACGCGAGCGTGACCATCGGCGTGGATCAGCCGACCTTGAAGGCGCAGGTCCGGAACGCGTCGAACAACACCGTGGTGACGGGGCCGCGCAAGGGCGTGGTGACGTTCTTCGTGGCGGGCGTGGCGATTGGCGCGGATGACGACGCGGACGGCGACGGCGTGTTCTCCCTGCCGTGGAGCATCACGACGGACAGGTGGTCCGCCACGGGCGCGCAGGACTTCCGCGCGGTGTACTCCGGCGTGACGCTGCAGCCGGCCAGCCCGAACCTGCTGGGCAGCACGGCGGCGCAGACGCTGGTCATCAATCCCTATCCGTACACGGCGCCGGAGGTCATCATGGGCAACCAGCCCGCGTTCCTCCGCGAGACGACGCTGAACGCATGGGGCTTCGTGAAGCCCGCCACCAACGGCGCGTTCATCACCTACGCGGCGTTCATCGTGAACGGCGGCGCGCCGGTGGTGGTGAACCCCGAGCTGAGCGGCGGTCTGGTCTACATGCCGGTGGAGCTGGTGGAAGGGCCGAACATCATCCAGCTCACGGGCCGCGACAACCTGGGCGGTGTCACCACGAAGCAGATCAACCTGACGGTGGACCGCGTGCCGCCGGTCATCACCATCCAGTCGCCGGTGCAGGGCCAGGTGGTGGGCGGGCTGGTGGACGTCCTCAGCCAGATTGACGAGCAGACGCCGACGCGCGTGGAGACGCAGTGGGTGAACACCACGCTGCTGGAGTTCGGCACCGGTTCGGTGACGCACCCGGTGAGCCTGCCGAACTTCGGCGAGCAGGGCATCCTGGTCCGCGCCACGGACTCCGCGAACAACGTGACGGAAGCTGTGGTGCACGTGTTCGTGGATTCCGGCACGCCCACGGTGACGACGGACCCGGCGGACGGGGCCACGTTCGGGCCGCGCGCGAACAACACGCTGCCGTATGTGATTCGCGTGTCGTCCGTGTCCGCGACGACGGTGAAGCTGGGCAACCAGCAGTTCCAGCTGCCGCGCGGCGGCGGTGAAATCCAGACGTCGGTGACGCTGGCGTCGGGCGTGAACACGCTGACCATCGACGCGACGAACGAGGCGGGCCGCACGACGCGCACGACGCGCACGGTGCGCTACGACACGCAGGCGCCCACGGCGACGCTGGTGACGCCGGCTCCGGGCAGCACGGTGGGTGGCGTGGTGACGCTGACGGCGCGGGTGACGGATGCGCTGAGCAGCATCAAGAACGTGGCGTTCACGCGGGACGGGTCGGGCATCCGCGCCGGCACGCTCCAGACGAACGGCACGTGGACCGCGTCGCTGGACACGCGCGAGCTGCTGGATGGCACGCACACGGTGGACGTGTGGATGACGGACGCGGTGGACAACTTCGTCATCCAGAGCTTCAGCTTCACGGTGAAGAACAACTGACCGTCTGCCATTGACGGCGGTGCCCCTTCGGGGCGGGAGGTCCTCACGGGCCTTCCGCCCCGTTGTCTTTGGGGCGCATGCTGCACGGCATGCGTGCACACAGGGCCGGCGTGTGGATGGTGTTGTTCGTGCTGCTCACGGGCTGCGCCAGTGGGCCCACGGTGCGGTTGCATACGGAGCGGGGGACTCGGACGTATGCGCCGGTGACCTGGGACCGGCGGGTGCCAGTCAGTGCGCGGGAGTTCGAGGAGGCCCTGGCGCGATTGGTATTGGAGGTGCCGCTGACGCTGCGGTCACCGAGGGTGGTGCGCGCGGTCGCGAAGAAGGGGGCGCAGCTGGACCTGGGGCTCGGGTTCATGCTGCGGGACGGGTACGCGCGGTGGTGCCGGGCGCATGAGGCTCCGGGGGACTGTCTGTCGTTGCTGGAGGATGGCGCGGGTTTCGGTGAACTGGACCGGCTGACTCTCGCGGTGGGCATGTCGCTGGACCCGTTGCGCGCGAGTATTGGGGCCGCGTTGCAGGACACGCTGAACCCGGAGTTCTTCGTGTCCGTGGTGTCGGGAGCGATTGCGTCCTGGGTGGTGTTGGCTGCGGCACCGGAGCCCCTGTTCACCAAGGCCGCGGCGGTGATTGCCGCCGTGTTCCTGGCGTACGTGGGCGTGCAGTCGTTCCTCACGGTGGTGCGGGCTTGCGGCGCGCTGAAGACAGCCACGGATAGGGCTCAGACATTCCAGGAACTGGAGGAGGCGGCGGAGGTCTTCGCGCAGGCACTGGGGCCGGAGGTGGCGCGCGTCTTCGTGCTCGCGATGACGGTGCTGGTGAGTCACGGCGTGACGGTGGGGCTGTCATCCGCGCTCGCGTGGATGCCGCGCTTCCCGGACGCGGTGCGGCTGGGTTCGATACAGGCGGGTTTCAACCCGGCGCGCGTGTTGGACGTGAGCGCGGTGGCGGTGGTGGACGGCGTGGTGGAGGTGACGCTCGCGTCCACGGCGGTAGCCATGGCCACGATGGGCCCGCCTCCTCCGAGTAGCGCAGGAGGCCCGGGCAAGTGGGTGCAGGTGAATGAGTCGATGTCCGACCGTGCCCGCGACTATCAAGCCCAGGTGACGGGAGCGCCAAAAGGCTCCGCGTACCGGCTCAAGATAGGAGACGACGAGGTCGACTTCGACGGTTACGACCTGGTCGACGATTTGCTGCTAGAGGCCAAGGGCCCGGGCTATGCGAAGTTCATCCAGGACAACATGACTCTGAAGGAGTTCTACAGAGGCTTTGACAAGGTGCTTGCCCAAGCCGAACGGCAATACTTGATGGCTCGTGGAACGCGCGTCCGTTGGATCGTCGCGGAGGAGCGATTCGCGGAACTGCTTCGCAGAGCCTTCGAAGGCCGGGGCTACAAGACCTTCGAGGTCGTGCACGTCACTCCCGTGCCGCGCTAAGGAGTCCTGGAATCATGACGGAGACGTACTACTCAGGTTGCTATTGGCTGGCCCGGCAGGAGCCTGTCGAGTCCTGCGCCCACCGATTGAGTTCGTTCCTTCAACGATTGGGCTCCTTGGACCCCTCGTGGAACCGCTGGCACCAGACGGCCGCGACCTTCGAGAAGGCGCGACAGCGACAGGTATCTCCGGATGTGGCCACCCTCTCCAAGCTCCTGGGCGGCAAGGCCAGCCGGTTCATGGACATGTCGCGCTTCTGGCTCTGGGCTGGCGAGAACGAAGCGGAGGCATCGAAGGTCACCGGCCACTGCGGCAGCGCCGCGACGCATATGGCTTCTGTCTGTTTGCTCGACGGTCACAGCATGGGCCAGGTCGCGGAGCGGGTGCTAACCGCCCATGTCCTGACCGGCGTGATGCGCGCCATGGCGCTCGCGTGGGAGCCGGAATTCGGGCTCTGTACCTCGCATGAGCATCGGGAGCGCCTCATGGCTGGCCAGTTCCCCGAGCCCGGCACCTTCGTCGGCTGGGTCACCTACCTCGCCGACTTCCGCGGCCCCGTGCCCCCGCTGCCCTCCTCCGTCCAGGTCGAGCACATCCCGGACCGGGGCACGCTCATCACCCTCACGCAGGAGAAGTTCAGCGTCTCCAACCCCGCCCACGTCGCCCTCGCCGCGGACGTCCAGGCGCGCCTCCAGGCCGCGGGGCTGCTCACCCCGCTCCGCCCCTGGGGCACCTAGCCCTTCAGCGCCGCCCGGCCTTCGCGAACCTTCGCAGCAGCGCTTCGTGCGCCGGGTGGCGGGCCACCATCGCCTCCGCCTCCGGCAGCTCGAAGTCCGCGAAGTCGAACCCCGGCGACACCGTGCAGCCCACCAGCGTGTACGCGCCCAGCGGCTCCGCCGCCTGCAGCACCCCCGCCGGGACCAGCACCTGCGGCTGATGGCCTTGCGTCACGTCCCGCCCCAACACCGGGGACTCCAGCCGGCCGTCCTCGTGCACCAGGTGCAACGCCATCGGCTCCCCGTCGTGGAACAGCCACAGCTCGTCCGCGCCCACCACCCGGTGCCACGCGGAGAACTCCCCCCGCTGCAACAGGTAGTAGATGGCCGTCCCCGCGGATCTGCGCCCTCGCAGCGTCTGCACCTGGAACGCCGCCCGGTACGTCTCCCGGTAGTAGCCGCCCTCCGGATGGGGCTTGAGGTCCAGCCTCCTCACCAGCTCTTCAACCATGGTGGACCCAGTCTAACGCCATGCCCTCTCAGGGCTTCTTCTTCTGCTGCTGCATCGCGGACGCCACCAGGTTCATCAGCTTCAGCTGCACCGGCGTCAGCCGCCGCAGGTTGCGCATCAGCCGCCGCATCTCCGGCACGTCCTCCTCCGTCCGCGCCCGGGGCTTCTCCTTCGGCGGCGGCGCCGCGAACTCCTCGCCCAGGCCCAGCAGGTCGTGCGGCGGGATGTTCAGGACGACGCACAGACGGCGCAGGTTCTGCACGCTCGGCAGCATGTGGCCACGCTCCAGCCGGCCATACACCTCCGACGCCATGCCGATGCGGTCCGCCACGTCCGCCTGCGTCAGACCCAGCTTCACCCGCACGTTCCGTGCCGCCGAGCCGAGGATTCCCGCCAGTTCCGTGTCCATGCCCTTGTCCCGGGTGCGAAGCGCCTCCATGGCACCGGGCGCTGGGCATAACCCTGAAGGTCGGGTCATGTCACCTTACCTCTGGCGTTTTTTCCGCCTCCCCCACCC
>NZ_RAVY01000260.1:0-11287 GCF_003611625.1 Corallococcus sp. CA054B | reverse complement strand
CCCCGGGGACGCTGGCCCCGCCCTCCACATGAGCGGCAGGACGGGGGCGGGGACTGACCGGCCGTGCAGGGCGCTGGCGGTCTGGACCCAGGGGGGCTTCGCGAGCGTTCCTTTGGGGCGGAAGGCTCTGGTAGTGTCCGGGCCGGTGAGGATTCGCGCGTGAACCAGGCACCCGCCCCATTCCCGCCCAGGTCCGGGTCGCACCCGCGCGGGCCGCACCTGACGGGGCGGTTCGCGGACGGGACGCTGGGGGAGTTTCCCCTGGGCCCCACCACGTCGCTCGGCCGCCATCCGTCCAACACGCTGCGGCTGGTGGACCGCGAGGTCTCCAAGGAGCACGCCACCATCGAGAAGGTGGGGCGCGACTTCGTGCTGCGCGACCTGAACTCGTCCAACGGCACCTTCGTCAACGGGCGCCGGGTGACGGGGGAGATGCGCCTGAAGGACGGGGATGAGATCGCCCTGGGCTCCTCGCGGCTCGTCTTCCACAGCGGCGAGGCCGCGCCCGGCGGAGCCAACCCGCCCACGCTGCCGGGCGTGACGGTGGTGGCCAACGCCGTCTCCATGCCGGCCTTCCTGGCGCAGATGGACCAGGTGCCGCAGAACTTCCGTCCGGCCGACCAGGTGACGGACACCGCCGCGCTGCGCCGGGACTACGAGAAGCTGCGCATCGTCCACGAGTTCCACCGGCAGGTGAGCCTCAAGGGCACCCAGGACGACCTGTTCGAGCAGATCCTCAAGGTGGCCTTCGAGCTGCTCGCGGCCGACCACGGCGTCATCCTGAAGGTGGGCCCGCAGGGGGAGTTCATCCCGGCCGCGGTGCACCACCGGCAGGGCAAGCAGGTGAACGTCATGCTGTCGGACACCGTGCTCAAGCGCGTGGTGGAGACGGGCAAGGCGGTGCTCACGGCGGACGCCATCATCGACGAGCGCTTCTCCGCCGCGGAGAGCATCGTGGCGCAGGGCATCCGCTCCGCCATGGCGGTGCCGCTGCTCGTGAACGGCGACATCATGGCGGTGCTGTTCCTGGACAGCCGCCAGCAGATCAACGCCTTCTCGGAGAAGGACCTCACCATCCTCTCCGGCATCGCCGCGCAGGCGGGCATCGCGCTGGAGAACGCGGCCCTGGCGGAGCAGATCCGCAACGAGGCGGTGACGCGCGCGGAGCTGTCGCGCTTCCTGTCCAAGGCGGTGGCGGACGCGGTGATCAACGGCGGCACGGAGGACCTGCGCCAGAGCCGGCTCGCGGAGGTGAGCTGCCTGTTCGCGGACATCCGTGGCTTCACCACCCTGGCGGAGAGCGACTCGCCGCAGGAGGTGGTGTCGATGCTCAACAGCTTCTTCACCGCCATGGCGGACGTGGTGTTCCGCTACGAGGGCAACCTGGACAAGTTCATCGGGGACTGCGTGATGGCGGTGTGGGGTCCGCCGTCGTCGCACCCGGATGATCCGGCCCGGGCCCTGCGCGCCGCGCTGGAGATGCAGGACGCCGTCACGGAGCTCAACCGGCAGCGCGTGCTGGACGGCAAGAAGCCCATCGAGGTGGGCATCGGCGTGAACACCGGCCAGGCCGTCGTGGGCTACATGGGCAGCGCGGAGCGGCACGAGTTCACCGCCATTGGCGACACCGTGAACACCGCGTCGCGGCTGTGCGGCATCGCGAAGAGCGGCGAGGTGCTGGCGTCGGAGGCCACGGTGCGCAAGTCCGGGCCGGGCTTCGACGTGGAGGAGCTGCCGGTGCTGCAGGTGAAGGGCAAGGAGAAGGGCGTGCAGACCTTCCGCGTGCACGGCGCGGAGCTGACCACTTCCACCTCCCGCAAGGTGCGCTGACGGTGCGCCCCCCGCCCATGACGACCACCCAGTCGTGCCCCAACTGCGGCACGGTGCACGACACCCGGGTGTACGTGAGCGGCCAGAAGGCCACGTGCCGCTGCGGCATCCGCTTCGAGGTGCGGCGCGCGGACGTGTCCGGCATCCATCGCCCGGCCGAGCCGTCGGGCATCCGTCCGGCCGACAGGGCCCACGACGAGGCAGGCATCGCGGTGACGTTCACGCCGCGCACGGCGGATGATCCGCCAGAATCGAAGTCACCTTCCGCGGCTCCGGGTGTTGGAGCGGGCAGGATGGACTCGGTGGGACAGGAGATGAGGGCCGGCTCCGTCCCAGGGGGCAACGAGATGAACATCCCGCGACCGGATGGCGTGGGGAAGGCGGACGAGGGTGAGGTTCCCGCGGGGGTGGTGCCTGCCTCCGTGGAGGGCCGCGACGCGCCTTCGTCCGGAGTGGCATTGCCCGCGGCGGACCCCACGGCCGCGGAGCTGATCAGCGCCACGCTGGTGCGCGCGGAGTCGCTGGGGGTGAAGGCCCCGCGCGCGCCGGTGAACACGGGCATCCGCGACATCGAGAACGCGGAGACGATGCTGACGGGCCAGAAGCCCCAGCTGCCGGGCCTGGAGCTCCTGGAGGTGCTGGGGCGCGGCGGCATGGGCGAGGTGTGGCTCGCGCGCCAGCGGTCCCTGGGCCGCACGGTGGCGGTGAAGGTGCTGCCGCCCCGGCTGGCGAAGGACGAGGAGTTCGTGTCCCGCTTCGACAAGGAAGCGACCGCGCTCGCGGCCCTGAGCCACCCGAACATCGTGCAGATCATCGACCGGGGCGTGCAGGGCGAGCACTACTACTTCGTCATGGAGTACGTGGAGGGCCAGTCGCTGCGCCACGCGCTGAGCGGCCGGGAGCCGCTCACGCCCTCGCAGTCGCTGAAGGTGCTGCTCCAGGTGGCGCGCGCCGTGGAGTGCGCGCACGCCAAGAACATCATCCACCGCGACCTGAAGCCGGAGAACATCCTGCTGGATGGGCGGCTGCACGCGAAGGTGGCGGACTTCGGCCTGGCGGGCATCCGCGAGCCGGATTCGGAGAAGCAGCTCACCGCGACCGCGGTGGCCATGGGCACGCTCAACTACATGGCCCCGGAGCAGCGCCGGGACGCGAAGAACGTGGACGGCAGAGCGGACCTCTTCTCCCTGGGCGTGATGATGTACGAGGCGCTCACGGGCGAGCTGCCCGTGGGCCGCTTCAAGCTGCCGTCCGAGCGCGTGCGCGGCCTGGACCCGCGCTTGGATCCGGTGGTGGAGCGCCTGCTGGAGACGGACCGCGAGGCCCGCTACGCCACCGCCACGGAGGTGTGCGACGCGCTGGAAGCGCTGGTGACGGCCTCGTCGTCGCCGCACGTGGTGGCGCCCGCGTCGGCGCTGGCGCGCGCGCGGCCCTCGCACGTGGCTCCGATGAAGTCCCCGACGCCCGCCGAGACCGCCGTGCTGGAGGCGCTCCACGCGGGCTGGGGCCGGGTGCGCACCGGCCTGTCCGTGGTGGGCGGCCTGGCCGTGCTGGGCTTCGCGGTGCGCGCCTTCGTGGGCTTCGGGAGCCTGACCGCCACGCCGCTCGTCTCGGATCCGGTCCCTCCGGTCATGCACTTCCCGGCCAACACGGAAGGGGAGGTGTTCTCCGGCCTGAAGTTCACGCCGCCCGCGGCCGGCTCGGCCAGCGCCACCCTGGAGCTGGGCTTCGAGCAGGGCGAGGAGGAGATCAACGTCCACAGCGGCACGTGGACCATGGACCAGGGCGAGCTGCGCGTCGTGCAGGCCGGCCGGGAGGCGGACGGCAAGCTGGTGCCGCGCGCGTACCTGGCGCACCGCTACTTCACGAGCGACGACTTCACGGCCGAAGTGCTGATGGACGTGAACCCGCTGGGGAAGCAGTGGTCGGTGGAGGAGGACGGGCAGCACTTCGGCGAGCTGGCGTTCCGCATCCGCGACGTGCAGGTGTCCGTCTTCGCCATCCCCGACGCGGGCATGCGCCTGTCGTGGCGCTACTTCTCCCCGGATGACGGGCATGAAGTGGTGGGCAACAGCGCGGAGGACACCAAGAACCTGGTCCAGGACGAGATGCCGGTGCCCAAGACGGGCCCCTTCCTGGTGAAGCTCCAGCTCAAGCGGCAGAAGAGCGGCGTGCGGGTGGACGCCTTCCTCAACAAGAAGCTCTTCGCCTCCAAGGTGCTGCCGGGCTTCGAGGGCCGCGTGGGCAAGCTGGCCCTGGGCTGCCGCAACCTCGAGTGCACCTTCGATGACCTGAAGGTCGTGGGGCCGCTGCAGGAGCGCCCCGTGCGCCGTGTCGCCCCCGAGTAGTCCGCCGCGGCCCTGGGGATGGGGCTTGCCGCTCCGTCCGCCCGTTCCCACCTTGCTCCCGCCGGGCTCCGCCATCGCGGGGCCGTCCGGCACGCGGGCGGGGGTGGGGCATGGCCGTGGACCTGGACCTGGGGCGCGTGCTCCTGCTGCCGCTCTGTGGCGTGGGACTGGCCCTGCTGCTCTGGGCGACCTTCACCCTGGGGCGGACGCCCACGGGCGCGCGGCCGCGCTGGATGCTCGCGGGCTTCGGGGCGCTGGCCCTGGGGCTGGTGCTCTTCGTCCCGTGGATGCAGGGGACGCCGCTGGTGCCCGTGTCGCCGGACGTGCTGGTGAAGGCGCTGGGCGGCGTGCTGCTGGTGCTGGCCGCGGGGGTGTCCGCCCGGGGGGCCCGGGTGCGCCTGCGGGCGGATGCGCTGCGCGGCGCCGCGCCCATGCCGCTGGATGAGGCGGTGGAGGCCCTGCGCGCGGGGCGGTCCCCGGGCTTCGGCGTGTACCGGGGCCAGCTGGATTCCGTGGACACGCTGACGTCGCCGGGCGGTGTGCCGTGCGCCTTCTACGACGCGGCGGTGCACGCGGTGGGGACGCACGGCCGCAAGGGGCCGCTGTTGTCGCGCGAGCGCGCGTACTCGCCGGTGCTGCTCCTGAAGGGCGAGCGCACGCGGGCAACGGTGGGGTTCGCGCCGTCCGCGCTGCTGGCGCCGGTGGAGGTGCGGCGGTGCCCGGCGGCGCCCGCGCTCACCCGGGCGGAGCTCCTGGGGGCGCCCGCGCAGGCGCTGTCCTGGGAGCGCGTGGGCGTCCCCGGAGAGGCGTGCCTGGTGGTGGGGGAGCTTCAGCGCGGGTCCCGCGACGGCACCTACGCGCTGCGCGGGCGCGGCGGGCGTCCGGCGCTGATGGTGCTGGGGGAGGGGGCCACGGGCACCGGCGGGGTGCTGTCCCGCCGGGCCTGGAGGCACTTCGCGGCGGCCGGGGCGCTGTCCCTGGCCGCCGTGTTCATGCTCGCCCGGACCCTGTGAGGTCCGGGTGGAGGGGTGGGACGGCTACCCCGGATCGATCACGCAGTTGTTCGGGCAGCTGTCGTTGTTGTTGGTGTTGCCGTCGTCGCAGGTCTCGCCGAAGTTGTACTGGGTGATGCCGTCGCCGCAGCGGGCGTTCCAGATGCAGGTGAGGCTGCACTTGCCGTAGCCCGGGCCGTTGGCGTTGCCGTTGTCGCACGTCTCGCCCTTGTCCACCTTGCCGTTGCCGCAGGTGGACTCGCACGTGGTGCGCTGGGTCTCGAAGTTGGTCAGGGTCAGCCTGTACGAGGACTGGGACGTGTGGCGCTCCGCCTGGAACACGACGACCTCGTAGATCTTGCCCTGCTCCAGGCCCAGGCCGGCCACGGTGGCCGCGTCCGCCAGGGACACCGTGCCGGAGGTGGCGCCGTGCACGCCGCCCAGGTCCAGGGCGAGCTTGCGGTTGATGAACACCCAGACGTCGTCGTCACCCAGGAACGTCAGCACCTCGTTGCCCTTGAACTCGAACCAGTAGCGCGTCTCGCTGGTGAAGCTGAAGTTGCGCTTGATGCCGTTGTTGTCGTTGAGCCTGTTCTCCTTGCCCATGCCCACCCAGCCGCTGTTGTCGAGCGGGAAGAAGGTCTGGTCGTCGAACACGTAGGAGCCGTTCGGCTGCTTGGCGAGCTTCAGCGTGCTGACCTCGGTGACGTTGACGTCGGGCGTGTCGACGTACCACTGGTCGAAGGCCACCTTGCCGTGGGTGGTGCCGGAGGCCATGCCCTCCTTCGCGTAGACGGGCTTGCCGTTCGCGCCGAGGGCGGCGAACTTCGCGCCGACGATGCCCTGCTCCGCGCCGTTCGCGTCGTCGAAGTCCGGGTGGATGGTGGCGGGGTAGTTGCCACCGACGGGCTGACCCTTGCCGCGGAAGTCGCGGTAGACGACCGGGATCTCCACCTCGTTCGGCAGGGTGCCCTTGACGTTGTAGCAGGCGAAGCCCGCCTCCAGCTTGCAGTCGGACGAGCAGCCGTCGTTGCTGCGCGTGTTGCCGTCGTCGCACTCCTCGGTGGTGTCACCGGGGAGGATGACGCCGTCGCCGCAGCGGGCCTCGCAGGTGCCGTTCACGCACCGGGGCTCCAGCACGCACAGCGGCGAGCAGCCGTCGCCCATGTCGTTGTTGTCGTCGTCGCACTGCTCGGTGCCTTCCCGCTTGCCGTCACCGCAGACCGTCCTCGTGCACGGCTGGCCAATGCCGTCGCACTTGTAGCCCTGCTCCAGGCGGCAGGTCTTGCTGCAGCCGTCGCCGTCGGCGGTGTTGCCGTCCTCGCACTCCTCCTCGCCGGCGATGATCTTGTCACCGCACTCGGACGCGCGGCAGCGCTGGCCCTGGAAGGGGCAGGACCAGCCGGTCTCCACCTCGGAGCAGTCCGCCTTGCAGCCGTCGTTGGACTCATTGTTGCGGTCGTCGCACTTCTCGCCGTCCTCCACGATGCCGTTGCCGCACGCCGTCGCCACGACGCAGGGCCGGCCCCAGGTGGGACACTCGAAGCCGACCTCCACCTCCTGGCAGTCGAACGTGCAGCCGTCGCCGCTCACGGTGTTGGCGTCGTCACAGACTTCGCCCTTCTGGACCTTGCCGTCGCCACAGACCTTGGGGCCCGGATCATACGAACCGCCGTCGGGCAGCGTGTCGCCGGCATCGGTGGTGCCACCGTCCGTGACACTCGTGCCGCCGTCGTTGTCCGTTTCACCGTTGTCCGGACAGCCTGTCAGGGTGAGGAGGAGGGTGGCGAGCAGGACGCTCGCGAGTCGGGGGATCGGGGGGGAATGTTTCAGCATGAAGGAGATGCTGAGAGCCGGTGACCCCAGGTGTCAAATGGAACAGGTGTTTTCTCACCCAGCCGGTGCGTAAAAATGCAGAAAGCCCGTACGGGTGTACAGGCGCCCACGTATCGCCCTGTCTCGCGGGGCTACATCTGTTCCAGCTCCCGACCCTTCGTCTCGCGGATGAACTTCGCGGCGAAGAAGACGGAGAACACGGCGGCCGCGGCATACAGGCCGTACGCCCAGCCCAGTCCAACGGCCTGCAGTGCCGGGAACGTGGCGGACACCAGGAAGTTGGCCAGCCACTGCGCCATGGCCGCGATGGACAGCGCGAGCGCGCGGATGCTGTTGGGGAACATCTCTCCCAACAACACCCAGACGACGGGGCCCCATGAGAAGCCGAAGAAGACGACGTAGAGGTTGGCGGCGATGAGAGCGGTGGTGCCGGCCGCGCCCTGGAGGACGGGCTTGCCCGCGGCATCCAGCGGCGCGGTGCCGAAGAGGTACGCCATCAGGCCCAGCGTGAGCGCCATGCCCACGGAGCCGATGAGCAGCAGGGGCTTTCTTCCCACCCGGTCCACGAACGCGATGGCCACCAGCGTGGTGAGGATGTTGGTGACGCTGGTGATGACGGTGATGGCCAGCGAGTTGTGCTCGGAGAAGCCCACCGCCTGCCAGAGGACGCTGGAGTAGTAGAAGATGACGTTGATGCCCACGAACTGCTGGAGCATCGCGAGCACGATGCCGACCCACACGATGGGCAGGAACCCGAAGCGGCCGCCCTTCAGGTCCGCCAGGTGGGGCGTGTAGTTGGCGCGCAGCGAGCGGCGGATCTCCACGACCTTGGACGGCGCGGCGTCCCCCTCGATGTCGCGCAGCACGCCCAGCGCCTCCTGCTCACGCCCCTTCGCGACGAGGAAGCGCGGGGACTCCGAGATGAAGATGGCGCCGATGCCGTAGAGGAGCGCGGGTGGCAGGCCGCTGAAGAACATCCACCGCCACGCGGTGAGGCCGAGCCAGGTGGGGTTGGAGGCGGAGCCCGCGTAGAGCGCGATGGCGAAGTCCCCCAGCAGGGCCACGAAGATGCCGGTCACGATGGCCAGTTGTTGCAGGGACGCCAGGCGGCCGCGCAGGTACGCCGGAGCGATCTCCGCGATGTACGTGGGCGCCACGACGCTGGCGAAGCCCACCCCCAGCCCGCCCACCAGCCGCCAGAAGCCCAGGTCCCACAGGGAGAACGCGAGCCCCGACCCGATGGCGCTGATGATGAACAGGGCTGCCGCGAGCATCATCGCGCGCCGGCGGCCGTAGCGGTCCGCGAAGGGCCCCGCGGAGAAGGCGCCCGCGGCCGAGCCGACGAGCGCGGAGGACACCGCCAGCCCCAGGCCCAGGCTGCTCGCGGCGAACTCGGTCCTCAGGGCGGCGACGGTGCCGTTGATGACGGCGGTGTCGAAGCCGAAGAGAAACCCGCCCAGGGCGGCCACCACGGAGATGCCAATGACCCTGCCGGTCCGTGTCTCCCGATCCGCTGGAGGCCGCCTGCTCACCGAGGCATCGATGACGTCCGCCATGACGCGCTCCTTCCCCCTGGGACGGGCACGTATCCGGCCTTCGCGGTACGCACAACGGCCCTGAGGAGAGGTGGCCCCCGTGGCCGCTGAAAGGCAGCCCCGGGCAGGACAGCGCCACGGTGGCCGCTCGCTGGGGGACAGGGCTTTGACGCCGACGACGGGCCGGGGCTCAGCCCTCGTCCGCCAGGCCGTACTCCTTGAGCTTGCGGGCGAGCGTGTTGCGGCCGATCTCCAGCGCGCGCGCCGCCGCGGTGCGGTTGCCCTTCACGGCCTCCAGCACGCGCAGGATGTGGCGGCGCTCCACCTCCGCCAGCGGAAGGAGGAGCGGTGCGTCCGGCGCGGCGGCAGGAGTCTGCAGCGCGGGGGACTCCGCGGAGGAGGCCGCCCGGTCCAGGGAGGGCAGGGGCAGGTGCTCCTCCAGGATCTCGCCCTCGGACAGCACCACGGCGCTTTCGATGCAGTTCTCCAGCTCGCGCACGTTGCCGGGCCAGCGGTAGCGCTTGAGCCTCGCGAGCGCGGTGGCGCCGAGGCGGGGCACGGGCAGGCGGTGGCGCTTCGCGGCGGTGGCGACGAAGTGGCGGGCCAGCCGCTCGATGTCCTCCGCGCCACGCTCGCGCAGCGGGGGCAGGAGCAGCTCCACGACCTTGATGCGGTAGTAGAGGTCCTCGCGGAACCGGCCCTCCGCCACCATGCGCGGCAGGTCGCGGTGGGTGGCCGCGACGATGCGCACGTCCACCTTGACGGCCTGCGTGCCGCCCACGCGTTCGAACTCGCGGTCCTGCAGCACGCGCAGCAGCTTGCCCTGCACGGCCTGGGGCAGCTCGCCCAGCTCGTCGATGAAGACGGTGCCTCCGTCGGCCGCCTCGAACTTGCCGGGCACGCGGTGGTCGGCGCCGGTGAAGGCGCCCTTCTCATGGCCGAAGAGCTCGTTCTCGATGAGGGCGGCGGGCAGGGCCGCGCAGTCCACCTTCACGAAGGGCTTGTCGCGCCGGGGGCCGTTGACGTGGATGGCGCGCGCGAAGAGCTCCTTGCCGCAGCCGCTCTCCCCGCGCAGCAGCACGGTGGCGTCCGTGGGCGCGGCCTTCTGCACCAGGCGGTAGAGGGCCTTGAGCGGCGGGGCCTCTCCGATGATGCGGTTGAAGAAGTAGCCCACCGGGGCCTGCGGCTGATCCTTCGCGCGCTGGAGCTCCTGATAGAGGCTGGTGCTCTGGAGGGCGGTGCTCACCTGCGCCGCGATGTCGGTGAGCTTCCGGGTGTCGTCCTCCGTGAAGGGGCCACCGCCCAGGCGGTTGAGCACCTGGAGCACGCCGTACACGGCGCCCGCCGCGTCGCGCAGCGGCACCGCGGCCAGGCTGATGGTGCGGTAGCCCGTCATCCGGTCGATGTCCGCGAAGAAGCGGCGCTCGCCGCGCGGATCCGGCACGTGCACGGGCTCGCCGGCCTCCGCCACGTAGCCCGCCACGCCCTGGCCCAGCTTCACGCGGATCTGCGCGACCTCCGGCAGGTGCGCCGCCCGGCTGAACAGCTCGCGGCGCACCGGGTCCAACAGCCACAGCGTGCCCCGGTCCGCCTGGAGCGTGATGGCGATGCGGTCCACGAGCGCCTGGAGGAAGGCGTCCAGGTCCACCTCGCGCCCGACGAGGCCGCCAAGGGGGAGCAGGACCTGGGACACATCCGGCGGGGACGAGGGCATGGCGGCGGGCAGCGGCGGAAGTGAGAAGGGCGCTGGAGACAGTCTATCGCACGGCTCCGGGCTCGCGGCGCTCATGCGCCCGCCGCGCGGCCCAGGAGCATGCGCTGGCCTTCCCGCGCGGGCTCGGTGAAGGGGAACAGGCCGCGCGCCTGCTGCGCCATGTCCTCCAGCAGCTCGTCCGCGTGGGACGGGTCGTGGTGGAAGAGGAAGAGGCGCCCGGCGTGCAGGTCCTTGGCCACCTTGGCCGCGTCCATCATCGTCGAGTGGCCCCAGCCCTTCTTGGACATGCCCTTCCTGCCTTCGTACTCGTCGGGCGTGTACTGCGCGTCCAGGCACAGCGCGTCCGCGCCCTCGAAGTGGCGGGCCACGTCCGACGTGAGGCGCTCCGGCAGCTCCACGTCCGTGGCGTACACGAAGGAGTGGCCGTCCGCCTCCACGCGGTACGCCATGCAGCCGTCCGGGTGCGGCACGTCGATGGGCGTCACCTTGAAGGGGCCCACCTCCACGGTGCGGCCGTGCAGCGCGGCGCCGAAGGTCATCTTCGAGCGCATGGTGGACAGCGGCACCGGGAACTGCGGCGGGCGCATCTGCTGGGACAGCGTGGACTCCAGCGCCTGGGCACCATTCGCGCCGGGGCCGTACAGCGTCAGCGACGTGGTGGGCAGGTACGCGGGCGTGAAGAAAGGGAAGCCCTGCACGTGATCCCAGTGCAGGTGGGAGAAGAACATCGTCGCCTTTTGCGGCGCGCCCTCGCGCATCATGACCTCGCCCAGCGTCCGGATGCCCGTGCCCGCGTCGAGGATCAGCCGCTCGCCCTGGCTCGTCACCTCCACGCACGCCGTGTTGCCACCGATGCGCGAGCCCGACACCGCGATGCTGCCCCGAACGCCAAAGAAGCGGATTTCCATGATGGGTCTCCAGATGCGCTGACGCCCGCTGGGGGCGCCCTGACGTGGAGGGGACAGAGCACGTCCGGTGCCAGCGCCAAGGGGCTGGAATCATTGGAGTGGCGGGGATGGGGCAGCATCGCGG
>NZ_RAVY01000025.1:0-68369 GCF_003611625.1 Corallococcus sp. CA054B | reverse complement strand
TCCCCACCCCACACGCCTGCCCCCTCGGCCAGCACGCCGAAGCGGTACGCGTCCGGGAAGGCGTACACGCGCCCTCCGGCCAGCAGGCGGAAGGTGGACGGCCGCAGCCGCAGCTGGGGCTCCACGAAGGGCGACAGGATGAGCGTGGGCCCCGGAACGTCCAGCGGCGGCGTGGCCCACGGGTGGATGGGCCAGGAGAGCACCCAGTGGGCACCCTCGCCCCACTCGCGGCGCAGGTCCGGGATGGCGGGCTCCAGGAAGCACAGCGTGTAGAGACACAGCGTGCGCTTCCAGGACACCAGGGCCGGGGCGCGGGGCTCCTGCTCTGGAACCTCCTCCGCCCGGGCCGGCGGCGCGGCCAGGAAGCACAGCAGGCTCCCGGCCGCGACCGCGTGCTTCACGTCACTTGCCCTGGAAGTTGGCCGGACGCTTGGCCAGGAACGCGGCCATGCCCTCGCGCTGATCCTCCGAACCGAAGAGGACGGCGAAGCCCTGGCGCTCCAGCTCGTTGGCGGCGCGCAGGTCCTGGTCCGCGCCGTACTCCACCACGCGCTTGGCCTGGGCCACCGCGAGCGGGCCGTTCTTGAGAATCTTGGCGGCCACCGCCTTGACGTGCTCCATCAGCTTGTCCGCGGGCAGCACGTCCAGCACCAGGCCGATCTCCTTGGCCTTGGCGGCGTCCAGGCGGTCCGCGGTGAAGAGCAGCTCCTTGGCGCGGGCGCGGCCCAGCAGGCGCGTGAGGCGCTGCGTGCCACCGAAGCCGGGGATGACGCCCAGGGTGACTTCCGGCACGCCCAGCCTGGCCTTCTCCGACGCGTAGATGAGGTCGCAGCCCAGGGCCAGCTCCAGGCCGCCGCCCAGCGCGAAGCCGTTCACCGCCGCGATGGTGGGGATGGGCAGGTTCTCCAGGTGCTCGAAGACGCGGTGGCCCAGGGCGGAGAACTCACGCGCCTGCGCGGCGCTGATGGTGGCCATCTCCGCGATGTCCGCGCCCGCGACGAAGGCCTTGTCCCCGCCGCCCGTGACGATGAGCGCGCGCGTGTCCTCCTTCAGTGAGTTGAGCGCGTGCTCCATCTCGTGGAACGTGGCGCTGTTGAGCGCGTTGAGCGCCTTGGGCCGGTCCACGGTGAGGATGGCGAGCGCGCCGTCCTTCTCGAACTTGATGTTCTGGTAGTCCATGTGCGTGTGGGCTCCTGGAGGGGGCTAGTACTTGTAGAAGCCGCGGCCGGACTTCTTGCCGTACCAGCCGGCATCCACGTACTGACGCAGCAGCGGGCACGGGCGGTACTTGGAGTCACCCAGGCCCTTGTGCAGGACCTCGGCGATGTAGAGCACCGTGTCCAGGCCGATGAAGTCCGCCAGCTGGAGCGGGCCCATGGGCTGGTTGGTGCCCAGCTTCATCGCGGTGTCGATGTCCTCCACGGTGCCCAGGCCCTCCATCAGCGCGAAGCAGGCCTCGTTGAGCATGGGGATGAGGATGCGGTTGACGATGAAGCCCGGGTAGTCCTTGGAGACCACCGTCGTCTTGCCCATGCGCTCGGCCATCGTGCGGATGGTGGTGTACGTCTCGTCGCTGGTGGCCGCGCCGCGGATCAGCTCCACCAACTGCATCACCGGCACCGGGTTCATGAAGTGCATCCCGATGACGGCCTCGGGGCGCTTGGTGGCCGCGGCGATGCGGGTGATGGGGATGGAGGAGGTGTTGGTGGCGAGGATGCCGCCCGGGCGCACCACTTCGTCCAGCTCCAGGAAGATGCGGCGCTTGAGGTCCTCGTTCTCCGTGACGGCCTCGATGGCGACGTCCACGTCCTTCGCCTCGCGCGCGCTGGTGAAGGTGGCCAGGTTCGCTTCGGCGGCCTGCTGCTTCGCCGCGTCCAGCTTGCCCTTCTCCACCAGCTTCTTCAGGCCCGCCTTGATGCGGTCCGCGCCCTTGGCGAGCCCGTCCTTGTTGACGTCCACCAGCGACACGCGCAGGCCCGCCTGGAGCGCCACCTGCGCGATGCCCGCGCCCATCTGCCCTGCACCGACGACGACGATGTGTTCCGTTGCCATGGCGTCTTCTCTCCTGTGCCGGCGGCCATAACGCACGCCTCCAGGAGGGTCAACGCCGGTCAACGACTCGGGCCGGGCAGTCTCAACGGGACGACGATGGCCTGGGCCTCGCCCACCATCAGCCGGCCCCGCACCACGTCCCGTTTTTCGCGCCCCTCCACCTGGAGGAACAGGAGCGTGCGGAAGGTGCCCTCCGGCAGGTCCACCTTGAAGGTCACCTCCATGGGGGGGCCGTCCGCGAAGAAGCGCTCCTCGCGCTTCACGATGTGCTCTTCGGAGTCCAGCACCTGGAGGTCCATGGCGCGCACGTCGCCCCAGTCGTCGCCCTCCAGGCGATAGATCAGCTGGCGCTCCGGAACGTCCGTCGCCTTCCACAGCCACAGGCCCAGCGCGACGATGGCGATGAGCGCCAGCCGCTTGGGCAGCGGGTGCGTGCGCCAGGTGGGGCGCGGTTTGCCGGGGGCCGGTGCTTCTTCCGCCACGTCCCTACTCCCGCTTCGAGCGCTTGGAGGCCGGCCGGCGCGCGTTCACGTCCGTGATGACCACGCGCGCGGTGGGCCCCTCCGCGGCCTTCTTGCTGGCCTTGGGAGGATGCTCCGGCGCGGGCGCCTCTTCCGCCTTCTCCGACGGCACCAGGCGGATCTGCGCCTTGACCTCCACCGTCATGCCGGAGAGCAGCTTGAGGAACTCGTCGCGCAGCTTCTCCGACTGCATGAAGCGGCGCAGCTCCTCCGTGACGACGCGGCTGATGTCGTCCTTGGTCTTCTCCGCCTGGGAGAGGAGGAAGCCCAGCGCCTCCTTGGGAAGCTTGAGCTGACCGGCGAGGGCCCGGAGGCCCTCCTCGCCCATGAAGACCGCGCCCATGCCGGCCACCGCCATCCGCCGCACGAAGTCCGGCACGAAGCCGCCCGAGCGGCCCTCGCGGCCGGACTGCTGCTCCGAGTCGTCATCGAACAGCGGATCGGGCGGGAGGTCGTCGTTGCCGGCCGGGGCCATGCGGTCTCCTTGCGCTTCGGTTGGGTCCTACCGGGCCTGCATCACCGGAAGGGGCACGCTCTTCATGGACTGCGTGGACACGCGGCCCGCGACTGCACGGGCGACCTCCTGGAAGGCTTTCGCCTCCGGGCTGTCCTGGTGCCCCACCACCACCGGCACGCCGGAGTCTCCCGCCTCGCGCACCTTGAGGTCGAGCGGGATCTCCCCCAGGAATGGGATGCCGAACATCTCCGCCGCCTTGTGGCCGCCGCCGTGGTTGAAGATGGGCGTGCTCTTGTTGCAGTGCGGGCAGACGAACTGGCTCATGTTCTCCACGATGCCCAGCACCGGGATGTGCACCTTGTCGAACATCTGCTTGGCGCGCACCACGTCCGCCAGCGCCACGTCCTGCGGCGTCGTCACCAGCACCGCGCCCGCGGCCCGCACGGACTGGGACAGCGTCAGCGCCACGTCGCCCGTGCCAGGGGGCAGGTCCAGGATGAGGTAGTCCAGCTCTCCCCAGTTCACGTCGCGCACCAGCTGCATGAGGGCGCCGTGGAGCATGGGGCCGCGCCAGATGAGCGCCTGATCCGCTTCCACCAGGAAGCCGATGGACATGATCTTCAGGCCGTGGGCGACCAGCGGATCCAACGTCTTGCCGTTGGGGCTCACCGGGCGCTTGTCCGCGGTGCCCGTCATCAGCGGCACGGAGGGGCCGTAGAAGTCCGCGTCCAGCAGGCCCACCTTGGCGCCGTGCTGCGCGAGCGACGTGGCCAGGTTCACCGCCACCGTGCTCTTGCCCACGCCGCCCTTGCCGGCGCCCACGAGCAGGATGTTCTTCACGCCCGGCAGCAGCGCCCCGCCGGAGCCTCCGGCGACGCCGCGCACCTGGGCGCCCCACTCGATGTCGAAGGACTTCAGGCCCGGCACCGCCTTGAGCGCGGCCTCCGCGTCCGCCTGGATCTTCCCCTTCATGGGACACGCGGGCGTGGTCAGCTCGATCTTCAACTTCACCGTGTCACCGGTGACGCGCACGTCCTTCACCATCCCGGCCTTCACCAGGTCGACGTGCAGCTCGGGGTCGATCACCTTCGACATGGCCGTCATCACATCGGCCTGGGACACGCTCATCGGGACACCTGAAACCTTTTGAAAACGGGCGTTTGCACGCTCGAAGGGGGGCGGAGATTGCCAGCACTCCGGGGGCTGTCAACGTCGTTTAACGCACATCTCCGGAGCCCGCCCGGCCTTCCACCCTGCCCGGAGCGCGCGCGGCTTCTGGCCGTCATTCGATGGCCGCCACCCGGTACTCGCCGTCCTCCAGCACCAGCCGCACGGCGCGCTCGCCGCCCAGGGGGAACAGGGCCTCGCCCGCCGCCACGCGCACGTGGGTGTTGAGGGCCAGCCGGGCGCGGCGCAGGCGCTCCTTGGCCAGGGGCTCGCGCTCGAAGTCCTCTTTCAGGTGCTCCGGCGTGTAGCGGGCCCTCAGCGGCGAGGCGAGCAGGCCCCAGGCGCCCTTCCAGTCGCGGGACTCCACCTCGTCCAGGAACTTCTTCAGCGCCGCGCGGGGCACGTCCGCGGGGCGGGACTCCACCACGCGCCAGTCCTCCCCCTGGCGGGCCAGCGTGACGGACGGGGCCCGGGCCTCCAGCACGCCCGTGCCTGCCCGGACGGCGGCGGCGCGCTCCTTCCGGGCGGCTTCGTCGGAATACTCATCCAGGAAGGCCCCCTCGCCCTCCGGGGTGCCGGTCGTCAGGCGGTAGGCGTCCGATAGCCGGTTCTCTTCCAGGGCCTTCGCATACGCCTCCGCCACCGAGGCCGGTTCGCGGGACGTGGTGGCACAGGCGGTGCCCAGAAGCAGGAGACTCAAGGAGGCGAGGCGGGTCATCACTGGCGCGGCAGGGTAGACGCCGGCTCCGGGGCCGGCAATGCCCGGACGTCCGCCCCGTCGGTGCTCCCGCGGACGATCAGCGGCGCAACAGCCGGACCAGCCAGAAGACGAGCTCCCCCAGCTCGATGCCGTCCGACGCGTCGTCCAGGGTCGGGTATCTGGAGGCGTCGCGGTTCTTGGGCAGGCTGTCCCCCGACACGGCGCCCTTCGGTCGGTGCTCGCGGCAGTAGAGGTCTCCGTTGAACGCGAAGGCCTGGGGCACGGAGACCTGGATGCCGCAATGGACGCAGGCCAGCGGGGAGCGCACGCCCAGGCCGCCCGTGGGCGAGTTCGACGGCGGCAGCGCGGCCGTGGAGCCAGGACCCTTCCACGGGTCCGCGCCTCCATCCGTCGCCGCGGCGACCTCCCAGCCCTTGGCCGTCGCGGGCTGCGCCTTGGCGTGCGTCACGACGGCGTTCTCCAGGGCCTCGAACTTGCCCGCGTCCAGCCAGGTGCCGCCGCAGTGCGTGCACAGGTCCACGTTGCACACGCGCGCGTTGACCATCGCCAGCCGCGCGCCGCAGCCGGGACAGCCCAGGGGCTCGCCGTGGCAGGTGGTACAGAGGGCATTGGCGCGCGGGACGAGGTGCCCGCCGGTGCGGCAGCGCGACGCGGCCTGCCTCGCCGCGGTCAGCAGCGGCTTGAGCGACGGCCGGTCCGGAAAGCGCTCCAGCTCCCCCCGGTCGAAGTACAGGCCGTGGCAGCGCGGACAGACGTCCACCTCCACATCGGAGGCCTGGACGAGGTTCATGGGCTGGCTGGGGCAGACCGGGCAGGAGCGGGCCATGCCGCGCATGCTAAAGGGCTGACTCTCTCAGTGAAAGGGTGTGCCTCACCGTTCCTGGGGGCGCTTCGCGCGGAGCTTCGAGGGCAATACGCCGAAGCGCTCGTGGAAGCGGGTCGCGAACCGGGAGGCGGAGGTGTACCCCGCCTCGATGGCGACGTGTCCCACCGGCAGGTCGGTCGTCCAGAGCAGCGAGACGGCGTGGTCCATCCGGACCTCCGTCAGGAGCTTGCTGAACGTCGTCGCTTCGCCCGTCAGCCTCCGGTGGAGCGTGTCCTCGCTCATGGCGAGTTTCCTGGCGACCTCCGTGAGGGTCCACGCCCGCGAAGGATCCCGGGACACGAGGCGCTTCATGCCGAGACGTGCGCTCGATGACGCGCTCACGTCGATGTTCAGGTCCCGGAGCCAGGCGATGAGCTCCAGCACGCGTGCACGCACGACGCCTTCCGGAAACTTCTCCGTGAGCGCCTCGATGCAGCGGTGGTGCGCGTCGACGAGCCGGGGAGCCTCGTCGGCGCGCAGCCGCTGGACCCGTGCGGAGCCCGGTGTCGTCTTCGGCTCCGCCTGAAGGAGGAACTCCGGGGCGATGAGCATGCCCTCGGCCTGGTACTCCCCTCCTTCGTCCGGGACGTTGCGCACCTCCAGGCGGGTGCCCGGTGAGATCCACACGAACTCACCGGCCCGGACGTGAACCGGCTCCTCGCCCTGGCGCAGCACCTTCTCGCCCCGCTGGATGAACATCAGGCCGGCGGAGAGCCACTCCACCCCCGCGTAGACGGGGTCGGCCTCGCGTTGGCGGATCTTGAGGTACATCGCCGCCGTCGTGTCCAGGAGCCTGGCGGTGCGTTCAATGGGCGAGGGCCTGCGCATGACTCAGGGCGTGACGGAGGTCGGGACGATCGTACCGCGCGCCAGGGTGTGACCCAAGAGCACGAAGGAGAGGTACGCGGGCGTGGCTTCCGCGGGGATGGGAAGCGCCTCCACATCGAGTGCATGCACGACCACGAAGTAGCGGTGCGGCCCGTGTCCTCGCGGCGGCGCGGCGCCCAGGTACTGCGCGAGGCGGGCATCGTTGGGGAGCTGCACCGCGCCCGACGGGAGGAGCCTTCCCTCGGCGCTCCCCGCGTTCCGCGGCAGCGCGCTGACGCTCGCTGGGATGTTGAACACGGCCCAGTGCCAGAAGCCGCTCGGCGTGGGGGCGTCCGGATCGAAGACGGTGACCGCGAAGCTCCGGGTCGCGGCCGGGAATCCCGACCAGCTCAGCTGCGGCGAGATGTCCTTGCCGCCTGTCTCGGACTGCGCGCCGCGGTGGTCCGTGTGCAGCGGCTGTCCATCCTGGATGTCCGTGCTGGTGACGTGGAACGAGGGAACGGCGGGGAGTGCTGCGTACGGGTTCGTTTTCATGAACAGCAATGTGCGGTTTCCGGGCGGGGAGCGTTCGCCCGGGATCCGCAACGGCTGTCCCGTGCACCGCGAACTCACCGCCGGCGCTGGAGGCTCCACGCCGTGGGGCAGAAGGCATACGTGGTCGGGTGCGCCGCGCCCATCAGCAGCTTGAGCAGCGACAGCTTCGCGCGAGCGCCGCCGTAGCGCACCAGCTCGAAGTCATCCGACGGGACGCGCGCCTCGTCCAGCGCGTGGCGGCAGACCTCCTCGAAGCCGCCGATGCGGTCCACCAGCCCCGCCTCCTTCGCGCGCAGCCCCGAGTAGACGCGCCCCTCCGCGCGCTGGTGGATCTCCTCCTTCGTCCGGCCGCGCGCCTGGGCCACCAGCTCCAGGAAGGACTGGTAGCCCTCCTCCACCTCTCGCTCCAGTGCGGCGCGCTCGTGCGGCGTGAAGCCCCGAGACGAGGAGAAGAAGGCCGCGTTCTCACCCCGCGCCAGCGTGGTGCGGTGGATGCCCAGCTTCTCCAGCAGCTCGCCGTACTCGAACTTGCCCACGAAGATGCCGATGGAGCCCACGACGGCATGGGGCGCGGACCAGATCTCCTTCGCGCCGATGGCCGCCATGTAGCCGCCGCTCGCGCAGATCTGATCCACGTACGCGATGACGGGCTTCTGCTTCGCCACGCGCTTCACGGCTTCCAAGATCTGCTCGGACGCGAGCGCCGATCCGCCGGGGCTCCCGATCGCCAGCACCACCGCCTTCGCGCGCGGATCCCTCCCCGCCTTCCGCAGCGCCTTCACCACCGAGTCCGCCGCCGCGAACCGGCCTGCGCCGCCGCTGCCCGGGATGATGATGCCCGCCACGTCCACCACCGCCAGCCGGGGCTTGCGGCGCAGCCGGCGCCACTTCACCGGCGGGAACGCGAGCGTCGCCAGGTACGCGTCATACGTAGGTACAGGGGGCTCTTCGTCCTTCTTCGCCTCCAGGCCCAGGTGCGCGCCCAGGTCCGCCTCGTGGACCAGCCCGTCCACCAGCCCCGCCTCCAGCGCCCGCTTCGCGCTGTAGGGCCCGGAGTCGATGAGCGCCCGCGCCTCCTCCGGCGTCTTGCCCCGGTCGCTGGAGATGGCCTCCACCAGCACGGCGTAGCGCTCGTCCAGGAAGGACTCCAGCGTCTGGCGCTGGATGTCGGACACCTTGCCGTCCGTGAAGAGCTCCGGCGCCGTCTTGTAGTCGCCGCGCCGCGCGAAGTGCGCGTGGATGCCCACCCGGCTGAAGGCCTCGCCCAGCACCGTGGCCTCGGCGGCGTAGCCCACCAGCTCCACCCGGCCCATGGGGGCGAGCAGCACCTCGTCCGCCGCGCCCAGCACGGGCCAGGCGTCCGTGTCCACCATCACCGCCCAGGACACCACCCGCTTGCCGGCGGCCTGGAAGTCCGACAGCAGGGCGCGCAGGGCCTCGCGCCTGGCGTCCGGGATGCTCAGGCCCTCCAGCTCCAGGAGGATGCCTTCGACCTTCGGATCCGCGGCCAGCACCTTGAGTGCACGTCCCAACGCTTCCAGTGAGGTCACCGTGGCGGGCTCCGCCGCGGCGCCGCCGAAACGGAGCCGTTGCACGGGGCGTGGGCGGTACGGGAGCTCGCCTGAGAGGCGGAAGCGGATCCACGTGGGTCGTTTGCGCGCCGCCATCAGACGAAAGGGCAGGCCCAGGAGCAGCCGGAGCCCCAGGAGAAGGTTCGTCAGGAGGAGGAAGGGAAGGCGGAGCATGCCGCGCGCGTAACGCCCCGCGCCGAGCGAAGCAACCCCTGTTCACCCGCGCCGGGAGCCTCTGTTAGGCTGAAGGCCCATGCCCTCCCCCTCCCTCCCCCGGCTTGTCCTCGTCCTCGCCCTTGTCTGGGGCGGCGCTGTCCTGGCGCAGCCCCAGCGCCGGCAGCCCCAGGAGTTCCAGAACCGCAAGGAGTTGACCCAGGAAGAGAAGGACGCCGCCAAGGCGCGCGCCATGGGCAACAACCTCAACGGTTACGGCAAGGACGTGCAGATCAAGGAGACGCCTGTCCCCTGGATGGCCATCGGCCTCGTGGGCATCGTCTTCCTGGTCGCCGCGCCCTTCGCCATCCGCGCCTACCGAGGCACCGTGCGCGAGATGTCGGACGCCAACACCTTCGGCGCGCGCGGCAACGCCACCGAGGACGAGGCTTAAGAAGCCCCGCCCTTCCCCCTCACGCCGGGCGGATCTCCACGCTCCCGCCCGGCTCCACCTGGAGCCGCACCGGCAGGAAGCGCCGCAGCACCTCCGCCTGGACCGTCAGCGCGTCGGTGATGCGAGCGGCGGTGAAGCGCGTGGTCCCCGGCGTCACCGCCCCCAGCCTCCCTGACGCCAGGAGCGCCGCCGGCAGCAGCAGCTGCTCCGCCAGGTGTTCGTCGAGCGCGCCGCCCGTCTCCATGAAGCGGGTCAGCGCCTCCGCCGCCTCGCGCCCCACCCCTTCGGCGTCCAGGCCCCGCTCGCCCAGTGAGGTGAAGCCCGCCACGGTGTGCTCGAACTGCGCCAGCACGAACGTCGCGGAGCCCTGCGAGCGCGTCACCGCCAGCGGCCGGTTGTCCGCTTCCGCCAGGATGCCCCGCTCGCGCAGGGCGGCCACCGCGGCGCGGGACTGACGCTCCGCCACCGCGAAGGGCAGCCCGCCCACGAAGGACATCACCCGCACCTCCCGCAGCACGCCGCGCGCGGGCAGATCCACGCGCACGGGCGGTTCGGCCGGGGCGCCCACCTCCGCGGTGAACTCGCCCGCGCCCTCCGGAAGGAAGCCCGCGTGGGTGATTGACAGCTGCACCGGCAACCCGTACGCGCGCGCCACCGACTGCCACGCGCCGACGAGCGCGTGGAAGCTGGGCCCGGCCCGCAGGTGCGTGGCGCCTCGAAGCGTGAGCCGTCCGCCGCCCGCGAGCGCCAGCGGGTAGACCAGGCACTGGAAGAGCCGGGGCGTGCTGCCGGACGCGCCGGCCTCCAGCAGGTAGTCCCCCGCGCGCACCGGGCCGGGGGTGAAGCGCAGCTCCGTGGAGCCCACGGAGGCGCCCTCGCTGGTGCCGCCGCTCAGCGCCTCCGCGCCGCGCACGTAGGCCAGGTGATGGGGACGCAGGCCCGGCGGGTCGCGGTGCGCGCGCAGCCCGCTGAGCTGGAAGGGACGGCCGGTGATGAGCGACAGGGACAGCGCGGAGCGGAGGACGTGGCCGCCCCCCTCCCCCAAATCTCCGTCGAGCAACACCCGCCCGGCGTCGGGCCGGTCCTGACCGGTCATGTCCCTCCCGTCATGGCGTGTCGTGGCGAGCGGCCCGGTGAAGGACCGCCCGCGTGGTGGCGGGCGCGCAGCCTAGCAGACCGCGCGCGAGCGGGCCGGGGATCTACTCGTCCAACGCGGGCAGGACGTTCACCTTCAACGCACTGGGCTGGGCCGCCGTGTGGTGCAGCCGGTGCATCGCGCGCACGAAGTCGGTGGGCTTCGCCTCGAAGATGTTGGCCACGTAGGTCTGCGGGTTGCGGTCGATGAAGGGGAACCAGCTCGACTGCACCTGCACCATCAGCCGGTGGCCGCGCTGGAAGGTGTGGAACACGTCGTTGATGACGAAGCGCACCTTCGTCACCTCGTTGGGCGTGAAGGGCTTGGGCTGGGAGTAGCTGTCGCGGAAGCGGCCGCGGAACGGCTCCCCGCGCACCAGCGTCTGCTGCGCGCCCCGGTTGCGCTCGCCGGACTGCTCCTGCTCCTTCGTCCAGCCGGGCACCTTCCCGGGGTTCACGTCCACCAGCTTCACCACCCAGTCCGCGTCACTGCCCGTCGTGGAAACCCACAACTCCGCCTCCAGCGGGCCCGCGAGCGTGAGGTCCTGGGTCAGCGGCTCCGTCTGGTACGTGAGCACGTCCGGCCGGCGCGAGGCGAAGCGCTGATCCTCCGTCATGTACGTCTTGGACCAGCCGGGGCTCAGGTCCTGCGTGTACGGCACGGGCTTCGCCGGGTCGCTCACGTATTCGTCGAACGACGGCGCCGCCGCCTTGGGGGCCTGGAACGTCAGCGCGCCCTGGGGCTGGAAGTACAGGCGCGTCTCCCGGGTGCCCTTGGGCGGCCAGGCGTCCAGCTGCCGCCAGCGGTTGGCGCCGCCCTCGAAGACGAGCGCCTCCGGCACGGCCGCATCCGGGCCGCCCTTCAGGTGCTGCTTGAAGAAGGCCAGCACCAGGTCCTGGTACATGGCGCTGGTGGGGAAGCCGAAGTCCGCGTCCCCCAGCGACGTGCCGTCCGCGCGCATCCAGCCGCCGTGGGGCCACGGGCCCATCACCAGCGTGTTGGAGATGCCGGGGTTCTGCTTTTCGATGGCGGCGTACGTGCGCAGCGGCCCGTAGAGGTCCTCCGTGTCGTACCAGCCGCCCACCACCATCACCGCCGCCTTGATGTTCCTCAGGTGCGGCAGCAGGTTCCGCGCCTGCCAGAAGGCGTCGTAGTTGGGGTGCGCGACGAAGTCCTTCCAGAAGGCGATGTCACCGCGGAAGTGCTTCGCGTCCGCGTTGGACAGCGGGCCCAGGTCCAGGAAGAACTGGTAGGCGTCCGGGGTGCCGAAGTCGAAGGGCTTCCACTCGGTGTCGTCGGTGGGCGCGGGGCGGGGCTTGCCGAAGGTGGAGAAGAAGCTGAACGCCAGCTGCAGGTTGAAGGCGCCATGCCGGTGCATGTCGTCCCAGAACCAGTCCGCGATGGGCGCCTGCGGCGACACCGCCTTGAGCGCGGGGTGCGAGTCGATGGCGCCCGCGGACGTGTAGAAGCCCGGATAGGACACGCCCCACATGCCCACCTTGCCGTTGTTGTGGGGCACGCGCTTCACCAGCCAGTCGATGGTGTCGTACGTGTCGCTGCTCTCGTCCACCTCCTTGCCGCGCTTGGTGGCGCGGTGGGGGCGAACGTTGACGAACTCGCCCTCGGACATGTACCGGCCGCGCACGTCCTGGAAGGCGAAGATGAAGCCGTCCTTCTCGAAGCCAGGCAGACCCAGGGCCTTGGGATAGCGACCCGCGCCGTAGGGCCCGATGGAGTACGGCGTGCGCATCAGCAGCACCGGGTAGCGCTTCCGCGGGCTCGCGTCGTTGGGGACGTAGAACGTCGTGAAGAGCTTCACGCCGTCGCGCATGGGGACGCGCACCTCGTACTTCGTGAAGTGCGACCGGATGTACGCGGCGCGCTCATCCTCTGGGCTCGCGGGCGGCTTGGGCGGCACGGCGGGGGCCTGCGCGAGCGCGGGGCCGGACAGCGAGAACAACGCGAGCGCGGTCAGGAGGCCGCGGGGGTGGATGGCCATGCTCCCCTCCTCTTTGCGGAAGAAATGCGGGGGAAATTCGGAAGGAAATGCATCTTGGGCGATGCCGCCGGGGCACGGAAGCTGGATCGCCCGCCGCATCGCGCCGCGCTCGGAGCGTGCAAGGTTTGCACACGCTCCTCGCATGCGTGGCACGGCAATCCTTGCATGCACGGCAGGGTTTGCACGCTCCGCACAAAGCAGACACCCGCGGTCCGCTTCCGCCGAGAACCCTGAGCGGTACGCCTTTCCCTCATGGCGAAGAAGGAGCATGGACGTGGCGACGATGGCGATGTGGAAGCGGGGACTGCTGGGGGCACTGTGCCTGGGAGGTGCTGTCGCGTGGGCGGAGCCACCCCCGTCGAACAGCGCGCAGGGCACGCAGCTGCACGGCTCCGGGCGCTTCGAGTTCATCAACGTGCCGTTGCGGTCGGTGGAGCTGCCCGAAGACCCCGGGTGGCCCACCTGCGGGACGCCGACGGCGACGGTCACGGCGGGCCGGCTGCGGGTGCTCCAGAGCTGCGCCGTGGAGGGGATACCCATTCCGGTGAAGCGGATCCTGGAGGGCCCCTCGCTGGAGAAGGCCGTGTTCCGCGCGCCATTCGAGGGCCGCACGGTGAAGCTCGTCATCGAGGCGGTTCGCTGTCACGAGGACATCACGCCGCCGACGTCGGCGTGCGACGCCGCCAGCGTGAATGCCGGCAAGGCGCGCTGGGAGTACCGGGTCCAGGCCTTCACGGATGACAAGACGGCGACGCCGCTGTGCCCCACCGGCAGCGGCTATGCGCTCTCCGTGCCGCACGCGTGGTCCACGTCCGGAGACCTGCGGGAGAACCCGAACTTCTTCACCTTCGCCTGCGCGCCGAAGAACGAGAGCAGCTCCAGCAAGCCGTTCTTCGTGGGCGGCGGCGTCATCGCCAAGTGCATCGACTGGGGCTATCCGCCCTGGGCCACGGAGTACCCGGAGTCCGTCGCGCGCGAGTACCACCAGCTGTGCACGCGCATGGCGGTGGCGGACTATTGCGGCGAGGGCCGGAGCAACACGCTGGACGGGACGCCGCTGGCATTCATGGGTCCGGAGAACGCGGCCGTGCTGAGCCAGGACGGCCACCTGCCGGCGACGCTCGCGCCGGACGGCTACGCGCTGGAGGCGGTGTGGACCATGGACTCCTGTGGCCTGGCGCGGCCGTTGTGCCTGGGCAAGAAGCGCTGGGACACGCTGGTCGCGGACGCCACCTGCGTGGACCAGGCGCTCAAGATTCCGGAGCCGAAGCAGACGTGCGAGGAGCTGGAGTTCCACGGGACGGCGCAGCGGATGCTGGTGTCCTATTCGCTCTTCATCGACCGCGCGCTGGTGCTGTTCAAGAAGGACTCCACGGACTACGTGACGACGACCGCCGTCACGGGCATCCCGGGCGATTCCGCGGGCGGCGCGCTGCCGAGGGCCTTCGTCCTGGCGATGGAGGGCCTGGGGAGCGCGGCGCCCCAGGGCCATTCGCCGGTGCGGGTGGAGGGGCCCATCCTGTCCCCCTCGCTGCCCAACGAGGTGATGGCGCGGATGAAGCCGTTCATCAAGGCGCTGTACCGGTGCGGTACCTCCACCGGACGCATGCTGCTCACGGACCGGAGCGACTGTGAGCTGGCGGCGGGCTATTCGCGCAGGCCGCTCGCGGGGGATCACGCCGTCGAGGGCTACATCTACAGCTCCGTCGATCCGGACCGCGAGGGGCAGCGCCGGCCGCTGAAGCTGTGGAGGCACCCGACCCAGGGCGTCTACGCCACGGCGACTTCGAACCCCGGTGGCTTCACGTTCGTGCGCGACCTGGGCTACCTGCCGGCGGTGGGGCAGCTGCCGGGGCGCGATCTTTGATCAGGGCGCGGACGCGCACACGCGCATCCCGATGAAGGGGAAGCGTGTGCGCGGCTCGCCAGTGCCGTGGTTGACGGCCCGGGCGGTGAGCGCGTCCTGATAGAACGAACCTCCGCCGTACGCGGGCGCGCCGTTCGTGTCCGTCACCAGCCACTCCCACACGTTGCCGGACAGGTCCGCCACGCCAAAGGGGCTGTCCGACGCGGGATGCGAGCCCACCTCGTCCGGACCGAACGCACGCGACTCGCGGCCGTAGGTGGCGTCGAAGTTGGCGTCGTCCGGTGCCAGCGTCGGGCCGTGCGGGTAGTCGCGGTCGTCCGCGCCCCGGGCGGCGCGCTCCCATTCGAGCTCGGTGCACAGGCGTGCCCGGGGCACGCGGCCGGTGGCGTCCAGCCAGGTGATGTACGCGCGGGCGTCCTCCCAGGAGATGCCGGACACGGGGAAGCGGCGCCAGTCCTGTTCGGCGCGCAGGGTGCGGTCCTGGTAGCGCAGCGGCTCCCCTTCCCTCGCCTGGTACGAGACGCCCTCGTGTTCCAGGTGGAAGGTCCAGGTTCCGTCCTTCGCCGGGCGCAGCTCGATGGTGCCGAAGTAGTTGGTGCCCCGGGGCCTGCGCGCGTCGCGCTCGGAGGCGGGCAGCTCGCGCAGCCAGGTGAGCCAGTCCGCGTAGGTGACTTCGTGCCGCGCGATGAGGAAGGCGCCGGTGGCGAGCCGGTGGATGGGGCGTGTGCGGCGGACGCTCTCGTCGTTGCCGCTGCCATAGAGGAAGCGGCCGGGGGGCACGTAGACGTAGCCGTCCGGGACGTGTTCGGGGATGGAGACCTTCGCCTGGAAGGTCTCTCCGCGCGTGAGCAGCACCGGGTAGCGCACGGGCGGACGGCCCGGGAGCGTGAACGTCAGCCGGTGCGAGCCGGGCTCCAGCGTGAGGCCGGAGGTCATGGGCGTCGTGTCGAAGGCCCTCGGCTCGGACCAGCGCGGCGGGCTTCCGGGTTGGGACTCGAAGGTCTCGACCTGGATGGCGGCGCCCGGGGGATCGCTGTCCAGCTCCATGCGGACGGGGGCGGTCAGCTTCCGGCTCGTGGTGCCGCTCGGATCCAGCCCTTCCAGGCGCTGCGTCAGGGCCGTCCGTGCCCGGGAGTCCCGGTCGCGCTCCGCGATGAGGATGCGCTGGAGGAGGACCTCGGCGACGCGTTGATCCAGGGTGGGGTTCGTGCCCCGGCCCACGCGCGTCTGCGCCGCTTCGAGCAGCTCGCTGGCGTCCTGGTAGCGGCGGGCCTGCTTCGTGCCCAGGTCCAGGGCCTGGCCCCAGAGGGGCAGCGCCTCCGTGAAGCGGTCGGTGTCGAACGCGGTGAAGGCCTCCGTGCGGAGGACTTCGATGCGGGCATCGAAGGCGCGGCCTTCGTCGACGATGGCGGCGGCGGCGGCCAGGGTCTGCTCCGCGTCGATGCGCCGGGAGCGAGCGCCCCACCAGTCGCCGCCGGCGAGGATGGCCACCGCGAGCCCCGGGAGCGCGAGCACGCGGGTGACCCGGAGCCACCGTGGGCGCTGGGGTGCGAGTGCCAGGGGGGCGCGGCGTGAGGCGATGGACTCCAGCGCTTCGCGCAGGGCCTCCGCGGAGTCGAAGCGCGCGAACGGATCATGCGCGAGGCAGCGCGCGAGGACCGCGGCGAAGGCGGCGTCCACGCCGGGGACGGCCACGTCCAGCGGTTCGAAGGTGCGGGGTCGAAACGGGGCCTCCGCGAGCGGCCCGGGTGTCGGCCCGCCGCACAGCTCGTAGAGGAGCACGCCCAGCGAGAAGAGATCGCTGCGGACCGTGGCCGGTTCTCCGCGCCAGACCTCGGGCGCCATGTAGAGCGGCGTCCCGATGCGGCCCGTGGCCAGCAGCTCCGCGGGGCCAGGGGGGTGCTCCGGTGGAAGCGGTCTCGACGTCGCGGTCCGCCGTGAGGTGTCCACCGTGCCCGGGACATCCACCGTCGCCTCCCCTTCCAGTAGCGGCACGGCACGCGGGCCCTCCGGCGGACGCACGGGCTGGACAGGCGCCATCGCCACGTCGAGCAGCTTCGCCACGCCGAAGTCGAGCAGCTTCACCTGACCGTCCTCGGTGAGCAGCGCGTTCGCGGGCTTGAGGTCGCGGTGCAGCACGCCCTGCCGGTGCGCCGCCGCCAGCCCCTTCGCCAGCCCGACGCCAAGCTCCAGCACGCGCGTCCACGGCACCGGCCGGGACAGCTGGTCCAGGCTCTGCCCGCGCAGGAACTCGGAGACGAGATAGGGCCGGTCCTTCACTTCACCCACGCGGTGGATGCCCACCACGTTCGGATGCTGCACCCGGGCAATCGCGCGGGCCTCCGTGCGGAAGCGCTCGCGCTGCGCTTCATCCGGCGCGACGCCCGCGATGAACTTCACCGCCACCAGCCGGTCCAGCACCGTGTCGTGCGCCAGGTAGACCTCGCCCATCGCGCCGCGCCCCAGCGGCTGCAACAGGCGGTACTCCCCGAACGCCTCGGGCGGCCGCCATGCTGGAAGCGGCTCGCTCTTCATCCACCCGCCGGGCCGCGGCCTCGCGAGGGTGTGATGCGGTGCTGCTTCATCTTGAACGCGAACGTGCGCAGCGGCATCTCGATGAGCTGCGCCGCCCGCGTCTGCACCCCACCCGTCGCCTCCAGCGCCTCCATCATCCGCCGCCGCTCCAGCGTCCGCAGTTCCTCCGCCAGGTTCTGGAACACCCTCGGCGTCCGCGCCCTGCCCTCCGTCCGCTCCGGTTCCGGATCCGGCTCCGTCGCGGCCCGCAGGGAGTCCGGCAGGTGCGACGGCTCCACCACCGGCCCTGGCGACGTGGCCACGGCGTACTCCACTGCGTTCTTCAGCTCGCGCACGTTCCCCGGCCACGCGTGCGCCCCCAGCACCTCCATGGTCGCGGCGGACAGGTGCAGCGGTGGGCGGCCGGCCCTCGCGCAGGCTTCCTCCAGGAACGCTCGCGCCAGCAGGGGCAGCTCGCGGGGCCGGTGCCGCAGCGGCGGCAACACCACTACCGCCGCGGACAGGCGGAAGAACAGGTCCTGCCGGAAGCGCCCGGCCTTCACCTCGTCCTCGAGCACCCGGTGCGTGGCCGCCACCACGCGCAGGTCCACTGGCCGCTCGCGCGAATCTCCCAGCCGCGTGATCACCTGCTGATCCAACGCCCGCAGCAGCTTGGCTTGAATGGGCAGCGACAGCTCCGCCACCTCGTCCAGGAACAGCGTCCCGCCGCTCGCGCGCTCCAGCAGGCCCGCCCGCACCCGGTCCGCGCCGGAGAACGCGCCCCGCTCGTGGCCGAACAGCTCCGCCTCCACCAGGCTCTCCGGCAGCGCCGCGCAGTTGAGCGGCACGAACGGCTGCGCCGAGCGCGGCGACCAGTGATGCACCGCCCACGCCGCGTTCTCCTTCCCCGCCCCCGTCTCGCCGTGGATGAGCACCGGCAGCGGGCTCGCCGCCAGCCGGCGCAGCAACTCGAACAGCCGCACCAGCGCCGCGTCCGCCACCACCACGGACCGCTCGCCCAGCGCCAGCCGGTACATGGAAGGCCCGCTGACCCGCGTCGCGCCCGGCTCCGCGGCCAGCGCCGCCGCCTTCGCCGCGCCCAGGAGCGCGTCCCCCTGCATCCCGTCCCCCGGCGCTGAGGCCAGCCCCGCGCGCACCCGCCCGGCCAGCGGCGTGAGCACCGACACCAGGTGCGCCGCCGCCGCTTCCGCCTCCTCGCCGGACAGGTCCGGCAGCAGCACGATCAGCGTGCTCCCCACCTGCCCCACCGCGTCCATCAACCGCAGCGCGCCATCGAGCGCCCGCACGCATTCCACCTGCGGCACCCGCGCGGACTCCACCTCCAGCGCCAGCACGCTCACCGCCAGCCCCGAGCCGCGCACCCGGTCCAGCTCCTCGGAGAGCCGGGCCCGCAGCCCTTCCAGCTCCAGCGCCCGCCGCTCCGGCGGGGGCCGTTCGCCCCGGTGGAGCACCAGCGTCACGTTGCCCAGCGTCACCACGTCTCCGCCGTCCAGCGGCCGCGAGCCCTGCACCCGCTCGCCGTTGACGCGCACGCCGTTGTGGCTTCCCAGGTCCGAGATGAACACCTCGCCCTCCGCCACCGCCACGCGCGCGTGCTGGCGGCTCACGGACGCGTCCTCCACCACCACGTCCGCCCCCACCGCGCGGCCCACCACCACCGCGCCCTCCCGGGGCAGCGGCACCACCCGGGAGGTGTTCCCCTGCAAGAGCAGCAGGTACAGCCGGCCCTCCGGGGCGGCGCGCGAGGGCCCCCGGCGGGAGTCCTCGGTGTCCATCGGGTCGCGTGGCTCCATGCCCTGAAAGAATGCCCAGGCCCTTGAATTCCGGGCAACCCGGAGTCCGCATTGATTTGCGGGTCAGGCCATGCGCGGTCCATGCTCCCCCCGGGAGGATTGGGACTTTCATGGCCAAGATGCTGAAAGAAGGGGATGCGGTTCCGGATGTCACCCTGCAGGGGCCGGGCGGCGCGCCGGTGCGCCTGCGCGACCTGCTGGGTGACAAGGCGTTGGTCATCTACTTCTACCCGAGGGATGACTCCCCGGGATGTACGGTCCAGGCCTGCAGCCTGAGGGATCAGTACCAGGACTTCACGGACGCGGGCGCGGACGTGGTGGGCATCAGCAGCGACACCGCGGAGTCCCACGAGAAGTTCGTCGCGAAGTACCGCCTCCCCTTCCGGCTCCTCAGCGACCCGGATGGCGCGGCGCGCAAGGCCTTCGGGGTGGGCACCAACTTCCTGGGGCTGTTGCCCGGGCGGGTGACGTTCGTCGCGGACAAGGGCGGCACCATCCGCTACGCGTTCGATTCGCAGATCCAGGTGAAGAAGCACGCCGAGCACGCGCTGGATGTCGTCCGCTCGCTCACGGGCCAGGGAGCCGCTCCCACCCGTCCTGCCTGACAGACGTGTTTGCCGTGCGTTTCCCGGTAGACTGAATCCCGTCGTCCTGGCCGTGGGAGCCGGGACGCCGCACCCCCGTCGCGAGCAACATCGGAGCACATCGGGTGGGCCGGAGGTCATGCCATGCGGTTTCACTGGTTGCTGGGACTGTCGTTGTGCGTCGGCGGCTGCGCGAGCCTGACGAAGGACCTCCATGACACCACGCCGCAGGACGAGGAGGTCCCCACCGAGGAGACGGTGTACCTGGTCCCTCTGGAAGAGGCCCTCTTCACCATGCGGCGCGTCTTCGAGGAGCAGCGCTACGACGTCTTCGAGCGCGCGGACCACCACGAGCTCTACACGTCCGCGCACGAGCCCGGGATGAACCTCCCCGGCAACCGCACCTACGAGCGCTACTTCGTGAAGGGCGCGTCGCTGGGGCCGCGCCAGTCGGTCATCCGCGTCTTCCGCCTGAGCTACCGCGAGCAGGACACGAACATCGAGGTGAAGCCCAAGTGGCTCAACGAGCGCATCCAGGACGAGGAGAAGTACCTCGCCCGGAAGACGTTCGAGCGCTTCACGTTCGACGGCGTGCCGGACATGGAGGGCTTCAAGATGGTGCGCGGCACGCGCGACCTGCCCCTGGAGCGCAAGCTGCTGGCGCGGTTGGAGATGGTGCCGTCGCTGGAGCTGGTGGGTGGCAGGACGAACGCGCCCGTGCGCGCCGTGCAGGTGGAGGGCTGGGATGACGACACGGCCCAGCCGCCGCCGGTGAAGTGCGGTGAGCCGCTGCAGGGCGTGGAGCCGCTGCTCACGGCCGGGCACACGGTGCTGGTGGGAGATCCGCTGGGCACGCGCGAGCTGCCGGAGATCGCCACGCGGATGCTGTGCGACGCGGTGGAGAAGAAGCTGTCGGTGGCGCTGGCGTTGTCGATGCCGTCGGAGGACCAGGGCGCGCTGGACGACTATCTGGCCAGCGAGGGCCACGGTCCGGACCTGGAGCGGCTGCTGGTGGTGAGCTCCTTCTGGCGCCGCGTGTATCAGGACGGCCGCAGCAGCGGCGCCCTGCTCCGCCTCATCGAGCAGGCCCGCCGGATGCGCGCGCAGGGGAACGCGGTGACGGTGCTGGCGTTCGATTCGAACAACGCCTCTGGCAACGCGCGCGAGGCGGAGATGGCGAAGAACCTCATCGCGTACCGACAGGCGAATCCGGACACGTGGCTGCTGGCGCTCGCGGGTGACGTGCACGTGCGCACGAAGCCGGTGAGCTGGAACAAGGACTTCGAGCCGCTGGGCTGGCGGCTGACGAAGGCGCTGCCCGGGTCGCCGGTGAAGGCGCTGGAGGTGGGCTTCGAGCGGGGGTCGCAGTTCTCCTGCCGGTTCAACGTCTGGGAGCAGGTGGACTGCAACGTCTTCGCGCTCAGCCCGACCGCGGAGCTGCGCCAGGAGCCGGGCACGCCGCGCAAGGTGGCCCTGTTCGACAGGCCCAGCGACACGGGCTTCCACGGCCGGCTCTGGGTGGGAGCGCTCAACGCCTCACCGCCGGTCATCCAGCGCACCACCCCGCCCGTGGCCCAGCAGCAGCAGGATGGCGGCACGAAGCCCGCGGAAGCGGAGCACTGATCAATCACTGCCGGGAGGGAGCCCCTCAAAGGACTCCCATCCGCCTGGAGGCGCCTGGACTCCCAGCGCATCCAGGCACTCGCGGGCCTGGATGTTCCAGCCGGGTTCCATGAGGTGGCCGGTGGGTGCTGCGGCCAGGGCTTCGGCGAGCGCCCGCACCTTGGGGGCGGCCGACCGGAAGCGCTCCGCATCCGGGCTGCCCCACGCCTTCGCGCAGTAGTTCGCGAGCGCCGCGATGCGGGACTGGAGCACGGTCCGCAGTTCCTCCGCCGGGGCCTGGGTGCACCACCGCTCGTAGAGTCGCGGTGCGGCCAGGACGGTCAGGAGGTTGAGCGCCTCGACGACCTGGGTCGCTTCCTGAGCCCACGAATCCTCAGCCACAGATAGGCCCCAGACGAGCGTTGAGAGGAGCATGGAGTGTTCCCTTCACGGCCTGGGGGCGCAATCCCCGCACCCGGAGTGCTAGACTCAGGTGTCCGGGGATGGCGCCTGCCTTGGGCTGTCCCCTTCCACGAAAGGGGGCAGGACCATGCGGTGGCACTGGACGCTGGGGCTTCTGTGCATGACGGGGTGCACGAGCATCTCGCGCGGATTGGATGGGGATCCGCTGGACACCGAGCCCATCCCCACCGTGGAGCGCGTGTACCTGGTTCCCTTGGACGAGGCGATGTTCGTCGCGCGCCGCCTGCTGGAAGAGCAGCGCCTGGACATCTTCGAGAACAACACCACGCATGAGCTGTACTCCCAGTCCTGGGAGATCGGCGTGAACGTGCGCGGCAACCGCACCTTCGAACGCTACCTCGTGCGCCCCGAAGAGGTCGGCCCGCGCCAATCCATCGTGCGCATCTTCCGGCTCCAGTACCGGGAAGCGGAGGACGCCGTCACGCAGCAGACGCCCGAGCCGGGCAGCCAGAAGCGGAACGACCACTACTACAACCACAACCGCGAGGTGTTCGCCCACGAGACCTTCGAGGCCGTCCCGCAGATGGAGGGCTTCAGGCTGCGCCGCGGCATTCGCGACCTGCCCCAGGAGCGCAAGCTGCTCATGCGCCTGGAGATGGTCCCGTCCCTGGAGCTGGTCGGAGGCAAGGCGTCCATCCCCGTGCGCGACGTGAAGGTCGCGGGCTGGACCCCGGAGACGCCCGAAGCCGCGCCCCGCTGCGGTGACCCCGTGGAGGGCGTGGACGCGCTGCTCACGCAGGGCGGCACCGTGCTGGTCGCGGACCCCATGGGCACGCGCGAGCTGCCGGACGCCGCCGCTCGGATGCTCTGCGACGCCACCGCGAAGAAACTCCCCGTGGCGCTGGCCCTGTCCGTGCCGTCCGTGGATCAGGGCGCGCTGGACGAGTACCTCACCAGCGCCGGCACGGACGCGGACCTGGAGCGGCTGCTCGTGCTGAGCGACTTCTTCCGCCGCGTGGACCAGGACGGCCGCAGCAGCGCGGGCGTCATCCACCTGCTGGAGGCCGCGCGGCGCTTGAGGGCCCAGGGCCACGCCGTGTCGGTGGTGGCGTTCGACTCCAAGCAGGCGGCGGGCAACGCGCGCGAGGAGGAGATGGCGGCGAACCTCATCGCCTTCCGCAAGGAGAACCCGGACGCGTGGATGCTGGTGCTCGCGGGCGACGTGCACGTGCGCACCGGCGGCGTGAACTGGGATTCGAAGTTCGAACCCATGGGCCACCGCCTCACGACCGCCCTGCCCTCCTCGCCCGTGCGGGCCCTGGACGTGGGCTTCGCGCGCGGCGCCCACTACGCCTGCCGCTTCAACGTCTGGCAGCAGGTGGACTGCGACGTGCACGGCATCAACCCGGCGGCGGACGCGCGCCAGGAGCCCAACACGCCGCGCAAGGTGGCCCTCTTCGACGCGCCGGGCGAGACGGGCTTCCACGGCCGGCTCTACCTGGGCACGCTGAGCCCGTCCCTGCCCGTCCTCCAGCGCGCCTCGAAGCCCGTGGTCCAGCAGCACGCCCCCGCGCAGCCCGCCGAGCCCTGACCGTCACGGCGCGGGCCCCGGACACCACCGGAGCCCGCGCACGGAAGCGACCAACAGGGCACGCCGCGCCTCTTCGACTTAACAGACCTCTTTCGCCGTGTTGTCATGGGTTGCAATGGCGGCCACTTCCACCATCCGCAGCCCCGCTAGCGCAGCCGTGCTCCTCGCCCTCGTCGGGTGCGGCTCGGCCACTGTCGGCGGGGGCGGCAGTCCGGCGCGCGCGAAGTGGGTCGGGTCGGTCGTCAGGACGCCGGACGGCGGGCAGCTCCGCACGACCATCTACTATGGGCCCTGGCAGTGCAGCGCCGCGTTCCTGGTCCGGTGCGAGTCGAAGTGCGCAGCGCAGGGCTACCCGCTCATGGGCTGCATGTGGCTGGCCGACATCAAGGGGGACTGGCAGGGGCGCTACCTCTTCATGCCCGCGGAGGCCGGCGGCCGCCTTGCCATCACCCACTGCTGCTGCGACTACCCGAAGGTGTCGGACGGGAAGTGGCGCCGGGACACATGGAAGAACTCTCGCAACGCGTTCCGCGATGAGTGGGGCCGCGAGTTCGGCGGCTGGCCATCGACGGGCGGTGTCAACTGGCAGGGGCACCACATCTTCGACCTGAGGCACGGCGGGGCGCCGGTGGCCCGCGACAACGTCCTGCCGGTGCCCGACGACGTGCACGGCGTGCTCAACCGCGAGTATCCCGCGTGCTACGCGCCGGGTGGCCAGTGGCTGAAGCCGGGTCCCGAGCGGCCCTACGTGGATTGACGGCCATGCCCATGGCTCCACTCCTGGCCGAAGTCTCCCGGCTCCACTTCCCCAACGCGCCCGCGACGCCCGCGCAGTTGGCCGCCTTCGAGGCGCGCGTCGGGTGGAAACTGGACGAGGACCTGCGCGCCTTCTACCTGCACTCCGACGGGTGCACGCTCTTCGCGCCACGGGCTGATGCCCTCTACCGCGTCTTGCCGCTCGCGGAGATCCGCCGCGCCCGCCTGGCCATCCGAGCCAGCGACGAGGACCGGGACGGGGCGCCGTCCGTATTCACGCTGGTGGACATGCAGGACTCCGACTACGTCGTCCTGGACAGCACCCAGCGCGAGGCGGGCCGATACCCGCTGTTCGACGCCTTCCATGAGACATTCCCGGAGGAGATGGAGCGCATCGCATCCAGCTTCGCGGAGTTCCTGGAGCGGGCGCTACGCAGCGGCAACCGTGCATTCTGGTTGAGCGGCGAGCCACCGGGCACACGCTGAGCCCGTCCCTGCCCGTCCTCCAGCGCGCCTCGAAGCCCGTGGTCCAGCAGCAGGCCCCCGCGAAGCCCGCGGGGCACTGACCGCGACAGCGCGGGCCCCGGACACCACCGGAGCCCGCGCACGGAAGCGACTACGGCGCCTTCGTGTTGAGGTTCACGCCGCTCACCACCAGGGCGTAGACCGCGTCCACGGCCGCCGTCGCCGTGTGGGCGTCCTGGACCACCTCATCCGCCAGGACCGTCACCGTCCACGTACCCGCGGCGGGGTTCGCGAGGAAGACGTTCTCCACGGTGTCCACCTTGTTGGACACGCCGCCGGCCGTGGACACGTTGCCCGCCGTCAGGCCGTTGTTGCCCCAGTACACGGTGCCGTTGGGCGCCGTCACGCGCAGGGACAGGTCGTTGACGCGCGCCCGGGCCGCGCCCACCGTGCCCATGGGATCCGTGTAGACCATCGTGACGTTGAGCTCCGTCTCACCGGTGGGCACGGTGAAGGCGTACGTCTTGGAGCCGAGCGGCGCGAGGACGTCCGTCTCGTCCACGACGAACGTCTTCGCGGCGTGGTCATACAGGCGCTTGACGTCCGACGTTCCCCAGCCCTGCTTGTTGCGGTCGATGTCCGCGTTCGCGCCGCCGGCCAGCCAGTTGTACTTGGACGCGCCGTTGATCATCAGCGCCTTGGCGGTGGCCATCTTCGGGCGGCTGGTGAAGACGTCCGCCTTCTTGCCGTGGCCGGCCCACACGCCCTCGTGCCACATCTGGTGCAGCAGGCCGAAGAAGCCCGCGGTCTGCGGCGTGGCGGAGCTGGTGCCGCTGAACTCCGTGTAGGAGGTATCGGACGAGCCGGACGCGCCCCGCACGTTGTCGTAGTAGAACGCCAGGTCCGGCTTGATGCGGCCGTCCGCCGCCGGGCCGATGCTCGCGCCCGACGACCAGCGATCATCCGTGCGGGCCTGCGTGTTGTAGTGCCGGATGCCGCCCACGGAGACGATGTTCTTCGCCCACGCCTGCGGCCGGGAGTTGCGCGTGCCGCTGTTGCTCTGCGACTGCGTGCTGAGGAGGGGCGCCTTGAACAGGTAGTCGTCCACCTCCGCGGAGATGGTCGTGTACGACGTCGTCAGCGTGCTGCCCACGCTGGAGGTCTGGAACACCGCGCGGTAGGGGCCGCTCGGGTTGAGCAGCTCCTGATTCATCGCCAGGCGGGACTTGGTGCCGCCGAACTGCGTGGACTCCGAGTAGAGGAAGAAGATGCCCTGCCCGCTCGGCAGGATGCCCTTGGCCAGCGGATCCACGCCACTGGCGAAGTTGTGGCTGTAGCAGCTGGTGCCGTGCAGCGAACCGGAGGACGTGCCCGTGCTGTGGATGATGGGCGCGGTGGGCCACTCGCGGTGGGTGGTGCGCAGCTCGGTGTCGAAGATCTCCCCGCGCACGCCCTGCCCGGTCCAGCCCTTGAGGCCCTGGACGTAGTTGGCGCCGCCCGTCTCGCGCACGATGTCCATGTCCACCTCGCCGGGGCCACCCCAGCGGTCGATGAACTGCACCTCGTTGGCGCGCGCGACCGAGGCCAGCTGCTCCTGGTTGAGCGTGGCCTCCACGCGCAGGCCGCCCGGCTCCACCAGGTCCACCTTGCCGCCCAGCCGCTCCACCAGCGCCGTCACGCGGGCCTGGCGGGCCGGGCCGCCCTCACCCAGCATGATGGAGTAGCGCTGGGGCGCCAGCGCCGCCGCCCGTCCGAGCAGCGCGTCCCGCAGCACCGGCTCCAGGCGCCACTCCGGATGGTAGTCCCCCACCCAGCGCACGGCAGGGAGCTGCGTCACCCGCGCGCGGACCTCCGACGGCATCTCCACCAGGTACGTGTGGTCCGACAGGAAGCGCAGCACCTTGCCGCCCGCGTTCTCGATCGTCTCGCGGTACTCCGGCAGCGGCGTGCCGTGGAACTGCACCAGCGACAGGGTGTTGTCCCGGTCCGCCACCAGCGCGTTGCCCAGCAGCGGCGCGGTGCGCGCCAGCGGGTCGAACGACGCCTCCGCCAGCCGGATGAGGTACTCCTCCTGCTGCACGCGGCCCAGCAGCTCCGAGCCGCCGCGCGTGTACGCGGAGAAGGCGCGCTCCGTGCCGTCCGCCTGCCGCTCACGCCAGACGTGCAGCTGCACGCCGGTGTCCCGCGCCACGTCCAGTGTGCGCAGGCCGCTGACCGGCTGCGCCGTCTGGTGGAACACCAGCCCCGCCGGTGTCGCCAGCGTCGTGCCCCCCGCCTTGAGCGCCGTCGCCACCGCCGCGCCCGGCGCCGCCGGAGCCCGCGTGGCCGATGAAGGGGTGCGCTCCGCCGCGAGCGCTCCAGCAGGAACCGCCAGGGTGCAGCCCAGCACCAGCGCCGTCACCGGCCGCCAGCCACCACGAGACGTCGAGAACCGCTTCCGCATGTTCTGCATGTCGTGTACTCCCTTCAAAAGGAGAAAAACCTGTAATACGCATTACTGCCGCATTTCAAGTCCTGCCACTCAGTTGCAATAGGGCGTGCTTTTTTCGCTGGGAGTGCGTCCCCGGGGTGGGCGCAGGTGGTTTTGATTGAGTGGAAGTGGCCGGAACCTCTCAGGGGACAGGAGTGTAAGAGCCACACACTGAGCGGAAACAAACCGCCTGAAAGGCCGATAACCTCAATACCCATGACTTCCATCAATCCGAACCGTCCCGCTCCGACCTTCCAGCCGACGCAGTCGACGGTTCCCGCCAACCGCCCCGCGAGCGCGCCGCGGACGCAGGCCCCCGCGCAGCAGCCGCCCGAGGCTCAGGCCGCGGCGGAGCGCAACCGCGACTCGTTCTCGCCCGCCGCCGCGCTGCGCCCCTCGGGCCGCGCGCGGGTGACGACGCAGGGTGACAACTTCGTCCTGGAGGCCCAGGGCCAGGTGGGCAACCGCGGCTCGACGCCCCGGGGCGGCGTGCCGACGCGGCTGGGGCCGGTGAGCGCGGGCGGTTCGTTCGGGCTGCAGGGCAGCCTGCGCGTGGAGGTGCCGCGCCAGGGCGCCACGGACGCCATCCGCAACGGTGAGCTGCCCAACCCCGCCTCCCCGGAGACGTGGCCGGTGGGCACTCGCGCCCGGGCGGAGGTCCAGGGGCAGGCGGGCTTCAACGCGGGCCTGCGCGCGGGGCCGGGCCGGCTGGGCGAGCGGCTGGGGCTGAGCACGTCGTATGACCGCAGCCAGACGCAGCGCTATGAGGTGCAGCGCACGTCGGAAGACACCGTGCGCGCCACGGTGACCAGCGACGGCCGCCAGCGGGACGCCACCAACATCCGCGGCCTGGAGGGCCGGCAGGATCAGCGCCTGGGGCAGACCCAGTCCGCGGACTTCAACATCCGCACGCCGGAAGGCCGCGCGGCCTATGACGACTTCATGCGCACCGGCCAGCTGCCCCGTGAGAACGGCACGGGCGTGAGCAACGTGCAGCGCACGGACACGCTGGATCAGACCCGCCAGGGACGCGTGCTGGGCCAGGAGGTGGCCTCCTCCGCGCGGCGCACGGCGCTCAGCGCGGACGGCGCGGGTGAGCAGACCGTGCGCCAGACGGACCGCAACGTGGCGGGCAGCACCCAGTCCACGGAAATGCAGGTGGGCGCGGACGGCAACGGCCGGGCTCGCACGGCCATCAACGACTCCGTGGTGGCGACCACGACCACGCGTCCCGGCCAGACCCCGGAGACGAGCTACGAGCTGACCTTCACGGATCCGAACGCGGCGGCCCTCGCGCGCGGCGCCTTCTCCGGCGATGACGCGGCGGCGTCCGGCACCGGCCCGTTCACGGCGCGCCTCAACGAGCAGCAGGCGCGCGCGCTGGTGGAGCGCACCCTGGGCCAGGGCCTGCAGGGCGGCCAGCAGGCGCTGGACCGCGCCTTCCGCACGCTGTCCACGGGCGGGCAGCAGACCTTCGCCACGACGCTCTACAACTCCACGGTGGACACGCAGCGCCCCAACGCCGCGCGCCGCCCGCTGGAGTCCATGCCGGCGGAAGCCCCCGCGCAGCCGCGTCCCCCTGCCGAGACCGCGCCGATGTCGTAGTCCCGCCGTCCCAGGCGGGGTATGGAACCTCTCATCGATGAGGTCCCCTCCCCGCCCCTCCGGTCCGCATGCATGACCTGAACGCGCTGGTCGGCACGCATGACCTGCTCCTCCTCACGCTGGACACGCTCCGCTACGACGTGGCCCGGGAGGAGCTGGAAGCAGGCCGCACCCCCACCCTGGCCGCGCTGCTGCCCGGCGGCCGGTGGGAGGAGCGGCACACCCCGGCGAGCTTCACCTACGCCGCGCATCAGGCCTTCTTCGCGGGCTTCCTCCCCACCCCCGTCACTCCGGGCCGGCACGCTCGCCCGTTCGCCCTGCGCTTCGAGGGCAGTGAGACGACGGGCCCCGGCACCTGCGTGCTGGACGCGCCGGACCTCGTCACGGGGCTGGCCGGGCGCGGCTATCACACGGTGTGCATTGGCGGGACGGGGTTCTTCAACCAGCGGAACCCCCTGGGCCGCGTCCTCCCGGGCCTCTTCTCCGAGGCGCACTGGGCCCCGGAGCTGGGCGTCACCGCCCCCCGGTCCACGGAAAATCAGGCATCACTCGCGGTGAAGATCCTGGGGTCCCTGCCCCGGGAGCAGCGGGTGTTCCTGTTCATCAACGTCTCCGCGCTGCACCAGCCCAACCGGCACTACGTGCCCGGGGCGACGGAGGACTCCAAGGCGACGCACGCGGCGGCGCTGGCGTACGTGGACCGCCAGCTGCCACCCCTGTTCCAGGCACTGCGCAGGCGCGGCCCGGCGTTCTGCATCGTGTGCTCGGACCACGGCACGGCGTACGGCGAGGACGGCTACACGGGGCACCGGCTGGGGCACCCGGTGGTGTGGACGGTGCCCTATGGCGAGTTCGTGCTGCCGGTAGACTCCGCGCCATGACGCGCCTGGAGTCGATGCTCGAAGGGACGCCGTACGTGGCGTACCTCTACGGCTACCCGCACAAGACGGCCTACCGCCCGCTCACGCCCGCGCTGCCGCTGGAGGACGTCTGGGCGAAGGAGCGGCGGGACGCGCTGTTCCTCTACCTGCACGTGCCGTTCTGCGAGATGCGCTGCGGGTTCTGCAACCTCTTCACCGCCGCGGGCCCGAAGGAGGACGTCGTCGAAGGCTGGCTCGCCGCGCTGAAGCGCGAGGCCCGCCGGGTGAAGGAGGCGCTGGGGCCGGCCACGTTCGCGCGGGCCGCGATTGGCGGTGGCACCCCCACCCTGCTGGACGTCGCGGGGCTGGAGACGGTGTTCGACCTGGCGGCGGAGCTGGGCGTGGACCCTCGCGACGTGCCCATGTCCGTGGAGGTGTCGCCGGAGACGGTGGACGCGGACAAGGTGGCGCTCTTGAAGGCCCGGGGCGTGGACCGGGTGAGCATGGGCGTGCAGAGCTTCCTGGAGTCGGAGGTCGCCGCGGTGAAGCGGCCGCAGCAGACGGCACAGGTGGAGTCCACACTGGACCTGCTGCGCGGCGCGGGCTTTCCCACGCTCAACCTGGACCTCATCTACGGCATCGAGGGCCAGACGGTGGAGACGTTCCTCCACTCGCTGGAGGCGGCGCTGCGGTACGCGCCGGAGGAGCTGTATCTCTACCCGCTCTACGTGCGGCCCCTCACCTTCCTGGGCAAGAAGTCGCGCGCGTGGGACGACCTGCGGCTGTCGCTCTACCGGACCGGCCGGGACTTCCTCCTGTCGCGCGGCTACACGCAGGTGTCCATGCGGATGTTCCGCGCGGCGCATGCGCCCGCGGCTCGCGGCGCGGTGTACCGCTGCCAGGAGGACGGCATGGTGGGCCTGGGCGTGGGGGCGCGCTCGTACACGGGCGCGTTGCACTACTCGTCCGAGTACGCGGTGGCCTCGCGCGAGGTGCGCGGCATCATCCAGGCGTACAGCGAACGGGACACGGCCTCCTTCGGTGAAGTCCGCTACGGCTTCGTGCTGGACGCGGCCGAGCAGCGCCACCGGCACCTGGTGCTGTCGCTGCTGGCGGAGGGCGTGGACCCGGGCGTGTACCGCCAGCGCTTCGGCACGGACGTGAAGGCGGACTTCCCGATGCTCGCGGAGCTGGAGGCGCACGGGCTGGCGCGCGACGTGGACGGTGTGTTCCAGCTCACTCCCGCGGGAGTGGAGCGCTCCGACTTGATTGGCCCCTGGCTGGACTCCGAGGCCGTGCGCGCGCGCAAGGCGGAGTACGCCTGGCGATGAAGCTCACCGTGCTCTACCGGGGCCCGCTGTCCGGCTGCAACTACGGCTGCGAGTACTGCCCCTTCGGCAAGTGGAAGCAGAGCGAGGAGGAGCTCACGAAGGACCGCGCGGACCTGGAGCGGTTCCTCCAGTGGGTGGAGTCGCGCACGCAGGACACCGTGTCCGTGTTCTTCACGCCGTGGGGCGAGGCGCTCATCTGGCCCTGGTACCAGCAGGCCCTCGCGCGCCTCACGCACCTGCCCCACGTGGAGCGCGCGGCGGTGCAGACGAACCTCTCCTGCCGGCTGGACTGGCTCACCGACTGCCGCACGGAGAAGCTGGGCATCTGGGCCACGTACCATCCGGAGTGGATGAAGCGTTCGCGCTTCCTCGCGCAGTGCCAGCGGCTGTCGGAGCACGGCGTGCGGCACAGCGCGGGCATGGTGGGCTTCCGGCGCTTCGCGGACGAGGCGGAGGCCCTGCGCCGCGAGCTGCCCGAGGACACGTACCTGTGGATCAACGCGGTGAAGGACGGCCTGGACGCGTACACGCCCGAGGACGTGGAGCGCTTCACCCGCATCGACCCGCTCTTCCCGGTGAACAACACACGCCACCCCAGCCGGGGCCGGGCCTGCCGTGGCGGCGAGTCCGTGCTGTCGGTGGACGGTGATGGCACCGCGTACCGGTGCCACTTCATCAAGGAGCCGCTGGGCAACGTGTACGCGCCGGACTTCGACGCGGCGTTGAGGCCGCGCCCGTGCTCGAAGGACACGTGCGGGTGTCACATCGGCTACGTGCACCTGGAGTACCTGGAGCTGGATCGCGTGTTCGGCTCAGGGCTGCTGGAGCGCGTGCCGGCGACGCGGCTGTGGACGGGCGGCGCTCAGCGCAGCGCTTCGCGGAGCTCCCAGTCGTAGACGGACAGGCCATCACGCGTGAGGCCGGGGAGCAGGTCCCCGAAGGCGTTCGCCTCCAGCACTCGGTGGCCGTGGAAGAAGTCCTCGAACATCAGGTCGATGCCCACGTGGAGGCAGTCGTGCGCACGGGCCACGGCGCGGCAGCTCTCCATCGCGGCCTCCAGTTCGCCGGGCGGTACCGCCGCGTGGAAGGCGTCCAGGTCCCCCCGGTAGCCGCCCAGGTGCAGGTTGGTGATGGGCAGGCGGCTCTGGCGCACCACGGTGAAGACGGGCTCGCCGCGCACCGCGAGGACGCGGCAGTCGAACATGTCCCCGCCCAGCCGCGCCTTGGGCCGGGCCTCCTCCACCTGGGAGCCTTCGCGCAGGAGGAAGGACAGCACCGCGTCCACCTCCCGCGGGTCCGTCACCCGGCGCACCTTGAGGGAGTTGAACCAGCCAGTGTCCCCCCGGTGCAGGCTGGTGAGCAGCGAGCCTTCCGCCCTGCCCGGCCGGTACACGGCGAGGCACGACGCGGACGAGCCGCAGGACAGCTTCACGAACGCCTCGCGGAAGTTCGCTTCGCGCAGAGCGTGGCGCAGGGCCTCCGGTGTTGTGCCCGGGGCCGCGTCCAGGAACGGCGGCACGGGGATGCCCAGACCCGCGTACCGGCGCGACGTGATGCGCTTGTCGAACAGGTCCGCGATGGCGCCCGGAGAGGACAGCACTCGCCAGTGGGGACGCTGGGCGAACCGCACGGACAGGTCCTCCAGTACGCGCAGGAAGCCCAGGTGGTGCTGCCGGGGGCACAGCACGCGGCCGTGTTCATCCGGCAGTGCTTCCAGTTGCTCGGGCGTCACGGTGTCGCAGCCCGCGCCGAGCGCATCCGTGAAGCCGCGCTGGAGGAAGGCGCGCTCCACGGCCGCGTCCTCCCCTGCCGCGTCGATGCGGACGAGGCGCTCCGTGTCGGGCAGCTCCAGGAGGACGTCGGGCGTACGGGCCACCGTCTCCCACGCCACCACGTGCGCGGGAGGAAGGCCCGCGCGGACCAGGGCCTCCTGAAAGAGCGTGACGCGCCGGTTCCCGGGGTTGCCGATGATCAGGAACGGCGGCATGGAGACGGACTACTCGCCCACGGCGGCGTAGCGCGACTCCTCGTCATAGGGCGTGCGCTGGTTGCCGCTCGCCACGGACTTCGCCACGTTGGCCACGGTCTTCTGCCCCGCCTTCGTGAGGAAGTTCTGGGTGACGTCCAGCGTCTTGAGGTGCGCGAAGGCCTTGGCGTTCTGGGCCAGCGTGTCCGCGCCCGCGTCGCTCATGGTGCCCATGGACAGGTCCAGCTCTTCAATCTGGGCCAGGATCTTCGACTTGGGCAGCGCCGCGCACAGCTCGTCCGTGAACTCCGCGTTGCGCAGCCCCAGCTTGCGCAGGGCCGGCAATCCCTCCGCGTCGAGCAGGGGCTTGAGGTCCTTCACCCCGCCGCTCGCGCCGTAGTTCTCCTGGCCGAACCAGATCTCCAGTGACTCCAGCTTCGGCCACTTCGCCTTCACGATCTCCTTCACCGCACCCTGGTGGAGGCCGCCCGTCTCCACGGTGAACGAGCGCAGCTCCGGCAGATCGATCTTCCCGAACCCGATCTCACCACCGCGCACGCGCAGCTCCTGGAGCTGGGGGTAGACCTTGTAGAGCGGCTTGAGGTCGCCCACCTGCGTCCAGGAGATCTCCGTCTCGTCCGGGAACTCGAAGTCGCCGATGAACAGCGAGCGCAGCGGCGGCGCGGGCTTCGCCTTCGCGAGCACCGCCAGCGTTTCGTCATAGTCGTTCTCGCCGTCGAAGCTGGCCATGCCCAGGGTCAGGCGGCTCAGGAACCGCGCGGAGGGGTGGGCCAGCAGCTCGGCCAGCAGGTCCGGGATGTCCGCCGTGGAGTCGTAGTCCACCTGGCCCAGGCGGGCCTCGCGGATGTAGCCCAGGTGCCACTCCAGCTTGAGGGTCTCGTCGGAGACGGCCTCCGTCAGCGCCTCGCCCAGCAGCTCGTTGGCGTGGTCCTCGATGAGCTTCGCCACCTTCTTGCGCGAGGCCGCGGGCGCGTCCAGCGCGGCGTGCTGGAGGAGGATCAGCTCGGCGCGAGGGTCTCCCTCGCCCTTGAGCCATTCGGCGTACGCGAGATAGCCCTTCACGTCGTCGGGCTTCGCGAGGATGGCGGCCTCCAGGTCCGGGTTGACGGCGGACTCGGCGGTGGCCTCGCCGCCGTCGCTGTCCCCGCCTTCGGCGAGCGTGTAGCCCTTGCCTTCCTTCTCGCGGATCTGCGAGTCGTAGGCCTTCTTCGCCTCGGCCTTGGAGTCGAACTCCTCGACCTTCTCCTGGCCGTCGGTGCCGATGCGGCCCCAGCGCTTGGTCAGCGTGGTGCCGTCCAGGGTGATCTCCCAGAACTTGCTGGAGCTGCCTTCCGTGAACTCGTAGCGAGGCATCGCGCGTCCCTTTGGCGAAGAACGACCGGGACGCTAGAGGAGCCCTCCAGCAACCTCAAGGCTCAGGGGCGCAGCAGCACCAGCTCCACGCGGCGGTTGAGCTCACGGCCGCGAGGAATCAGGTTGGGGGCCTTGGGGCTGCGGTCGCCCAGGCCCACGGCCTCCACGCGGGACGGGGCCACGCCGGCGCGGATCAGCATGTCGGCCACGGCGCGGGCGCGTGCGTCGGAGAGGCTCTGGCGCGCGGGCTCGGGGACCTCGCGCGAGTCCGTGTGGCCTTCGATGCGCAGGCGGGCCTTCGGGTCGCGCACGAGCAGGTCCACCGCCAGGTCCAGGCCCGCGAGCGAGGCCTTGGCGGGCACGGGCTTCTTCTCGTCGAAGCTCAGGGGCTGGGGCAGCTCGATGCGGCCCTCCTGCACCTTGGCGGCCTTGGCGGCCTTGGGCGCGGGCACCAGCGCGAAGGCGAGCGACGTGTCCGCCCCGGCGGCCAGCACCACCTGGCGCGTCTGCGCGAGGAAGCCGTCGGCGATGAGGTCCACGGTGTACGCGCCCGCGGACAGGGGCACGTCCTGCGGCTTCTTGCCGGGCACGGTGAGCTTGAGGGGCTCTCCCGGGCCGCGCACGAAGGCGGTGGCGGAGGTGGGCTTCTTCGACGTCACCTGGAGGCGCAGTCGGCTGGCGGCCACCGGCGGGCGCTCCACGGGCGGCGTCACGGAGACGACGGTCGTCGTGGGCTTCACGCCCGCGTCCGGCGGCGGCGTGGGCTGGGCGACCTTCACCGGCGCGCCGGCATCCACGGGCGCGGGCTTCACGGGCGGCGCGGTGACGACGGCGGGCTCGTCCTTCAGCGGCTGGATCATCTCCGCGGTGACGGCGTGGGTGAGCTTGAGCTTGAGGCGCGGATCCGGCGCGTTGGGCACCACGCTGGGGGATGCCTTCACCACGACGCGCAGGCCGCGCTGGGTCTGGAAGCCGACGGAGGCGGTGATCTTCCAGAGGAAGCCGTTGGTCTCGCTGAACAGGCTCCAGGAGCCGTTGGTGTACGTGACGCGCGAGACGAGGGTGTGCTCGCCGGGTTCGACCTTCAGGTTCGCGAGCCGGTGGACGCCGGGCGCGTTGAGCTCCTCCAGCCCCGGGACGGCGAGCGGTTCGCCATCCAGGAGGAAGTCGGTCTCCACGAGCCGGTAGCCGTCCTCGGGCTTGAAGCCCTCGAAGAGCACCTGCACTTCGGAGGGGGATTCCGGGACCATGTCGCGCAGCTGGCGTTCCAGCTCCGCGCGCACCTGCTCCTCGCGCGTCGGCTCCGCCGCGAACGCGCCCGGGGCGAGGAGTCCGGCGAGGACCAGGGACCCGAATTTGAGGAAGGAGGAATCCACGAGGCGCACGCAGCATGGCACAAGGCGCCCCGGGACGATGCAGGGATACATCCCTGTAGGGCGAGCAGGCGTGCGTGTCCGTCAAGTTTCGGGAACCCGGTTGAAGGCCTGGCGGTGAATCCCGCGTTCCAACCAGTCCTGGCGCGATGAGGCCGGGATGGATCATCCTGTACCGAGCATGGATCCACGGCCCGAGTCCTCTCCTCCGCCTGTCCCCTCTTCCCCCAAGCCGACGTCCCGTTTTTCACGGCGGGCATGGGCCTGGAGCGCGGTGGGCGCGGTGGTGACGCTGGGGGTGCTCGCGGGGATGGTGCGGGTGGACCGTTCCGCGCGAGGCCCGGTGCTGCTCCAGCAGGGGCAATGGGTGGACGTCCCGGCCCCGGCCGCGGGGCGAGTGATGTCGGTGGACGTGGGGCTGACCGCGTCGGTCAAGGCCGGGCAGGTGGTGGCGCGGCTGGAGACGGCGTCCGGGGCGGCGGAGGTGGTGGCGCCGCTGAGGGCGATCGTGGGCCGGGTGGAGGTGACGAAGGGCGCCCAGGTGGAGGCGGGGCAGCCGGTGGTGTCGTTGCTGAACAAGGACGTGCTGCCGTCGCTCTCCGTGCTGCTCCCGGAGGAGTACCGGCAGGAGCTGGCCCCGGGGATGCCGTTGGAGTTCCAGCTGCCGGACATGCCCTACCCGCTCGAAGCGGTCATCGAGCAGGTGGAAGGTCCGGAGGAGTCGCTCCAGTTCGCGAAGGCGCAGCGGCGAGCCGGGGCGTACCCGGAAGGCGCGGTGCTGGTCCGGGCGCAAGTGCCGGCCCGGAACTACGAGCGGGACGGCAAGAGTCGCGTCTACCAGGACGGCGAGTGGGGCCGCGCGGTGGTGAAGCTGGGCACGCAGCGACTGCTCGTCGCGTGGTTCCCGGGCTTGCGTGATGCGCTGCCGTGAGGCGGCCGTGGTGCTGCTTCTCGGGATCGCCGCCGCCGGGTGTGCACGTGGGGTCGTGGCAGGCGCTGCCCCGGTGGAGGATGACCGTTCGATTGTCTTCCCGCAGTTCTTCGAACAGGTACCGATCCAGGTCGGCGCATCCGAGCAGCCCGTCGTGCTGGATGGAGCCGTGCTCCGTGCCCTGACCCTGGCGGCGGATGACCATCTGCCTCCGGGCCGGCCTGAAACGCCGTGCACCGAACGGCGCGCATCTCATGTCTTCAGGGTCATCCAGCGTGAAGACATCGTCTTCGTTCGCATCGATGTAGACCCTTCGGCGTGCGGCGGAGTCCAGCCAGGACTCGACTCAGGGGTGCGGTATGCCATCAGCCGTGATGGCCGAATTCTCCGCCGTGTTCTGGATGGGATGGAGCCGTACATCCCTTTCGCAGACGGCGGTGTCATGGAGAAGGCCGCCCCCGGCGTCTCGCCGTCCTTCGACCCGGAACGCCCGCGTCCCCTGCCCTTCATGGAAGCCACCCGAGATGCAGGAGCCCTGATCGACGCAGGAACTCTCGACGCTCAGGCGCCCTGACGCGACAGCCGGCGCTCCAGGCGCTCCAGGCGGAGCTGGTGGTCCTCGGGCAGCTCCACGGGGGCGGCGAGCCTGGCGTGGTACAGGGCCCGGGGCAGGTCCTTGAGGGAGTGCTCGTAGAGCTTCGTCAGGGACAGGTGCAGCACCGCGCCCTGCCCGGGCTTCGCGAACGTGAGCGCCCGCTGCAGGTGCGCCACCGCCGTCTCGCAGTCTCCCGAGCGGCGGCAGAGGCGCGAGGCCAGCACCAGCGCTTCGATTCCCACCGGGCCTCCGCTCTCCGCCGCGGCCTTCGCGAACGTCAGCGCCCGCGCCGCGTCCCCTGCCCTCTCCGCCACCTGCGCGAAGCCCAGCAGATCCCGCGGGTCCTGCCGCTCCGTGCCTTCCGACTGGAAGCGGCGCACCAGATCGCCCATCAGCGCCGCCAGCAGCAGCAGGTCCTTCTGGTTGTGCTCCAGCACCGGCACCAGCTCCGACCCGTCCGTGCCGCGCAGGAAGCGGAAGTACAGCTCCGGGATCAGTGAGCCGTCCACGTCCCCCACCCGGTGATGCCCCAGCACCTTCGACTCAAGATGCACCAGCCGGGCGCCCTCGCCCCGGTGCTTGAACACGCGCCGCGCGCAGTGCAGCAGGTCCAGGTGCGGCAGCTCCTTCGGCACCGGCACCCGGTTGAGCACGAAGCGCGTGCGGAGCAGCGGCCAGTCGAAGCTCTTGCCGTTGTACGTGACCAGACAGGACGACGACGCCATGCGCTCGGCCAGCAGGCGCAGCATGGGCGCCTCTTCTCCCATGCGCCGCAGGAAGAGCTGCTGCACGCGCATCGAGCGGCCCTCGAACCAGCCCAGGCCCACCAGGAACGGCACCGTGCCCGTGCCGCCCGCGAGCCCCGTCGTCTCCGTGTCCAGCATCAGCATCCGCGTGAAGTCCACCGACTCCAGCTCCGGATGCAGCGCCAGCCCCGCGACCAGCCGCGCCTCCACGTCGAGCGCCGCCGCCACCGGCGCCGTGCCGTGACGGTGGTCCGGCGCATACACCTGCTCGGCCACGTGCACCGTGCCATGCGGCGTCGCCCGCGCCTCCACCGGCAAGGCGCGCGGCTCGGGGACCGGCGCCACCGCCTTCCGAGCGGACGCCGTGCCCTGACGCTCCGCCCAGAACGACAGCATCTGGCGCAGCTCTTCCACCCGGGGATCCGAAGCACCGGGCTCCGTCGCGCCGCCCCGCTTCGCCGCGAACCGCCGCCGCGCCTCCTCGCGCAGGTCCACGAGGCCGTCCGCGCGCCCGGCCTCCTGGGAGGGAGCGTCCCGAGGAGGAGGCACATCGAGGGAAGGCTCACCCTCCCCGTCCATGGACAGGCGCTTGCGCAGCGCCTGGACCAGCACTTCCGCGAGGGTGGTCGTCCCCGCCTCTTCCACCGGCGGAATCCGGGCCACCTCCGCGTCCTGCGCGCGCGCCTCCACCGACGGTGTCTCCACCACTGGAGCCACCGCCACGGTGTTCACGGGCGCCCGGGCCTGAGTGCCGGGGCCCGCGCTGGTGAGTCGAGACAGCTTGCGCTTCAGGTCCATGCCGCGCCCGTGCTCCTCACTGCACCCCGGCGACGCCGAGCGCCGCCAGCAGTTCCAACGCCAGCCGCTTGCGCGGATGCGACCCCGACGGCGCGCTCCCGGGCTGCCCACCCGCCGCCGGCCCGATGCACGCCGGACACCCGTCCTCGCATGGACACGACTCCAGCAGCTTGCGCCCTCGCAGGAGCAGCTCCTCGCGCTGGTCGTACAGCCGGGCCGCCAGCCCCACGCCGCCGGGCACGTTGTCGTAGAGGAACAGCGTCGGATCGAAGCCCACGCCTCCGTCCTTGCGCGGAGGACCGTCCGGCTCGTCCTTGCTGCCCAGCGTCCGGCCCAGGTCGCGCGGGTCGCTCATCAACCCCACGCACGCCACCGTGCGCAGCGCGGACCCCAGGCCTCGCAGCGCGTCGATGACCGCGGGCCGGGGCGCGTCCATGTTCCGCACCACCGCCTCCGGCACCGTCAGCCACAGCGCCGACGTGTGCATCTGCATCTCCGGCAACCGCACGTCGCCGTAGCCCACGTTCTCATGCGTGTGGAACTTGATCTTCTTGTAGCCGACCACCTTCTCGATGACGGACACCTCGCCCAGCCCCGCGTGCAGCGCGGGCCCCAGCGGGGCGCCCTGGTCCTCCTGGATGACGCTCACGCGCACGTTCGTCATCGCGTCCGTGAAGTAGTCCGGCGCCACCTTGCGCACGAACGCCTTGTGGTTCTCCAGGTCCAGCATCTCCACCTGATACTGCTCGGAGTCGTGCTGATAGATGGCCTGCTCGTGCAGCTGCGTGTGCGCCGAGCGGAAGTCCATCTCCGCCAGCGTCTTGTCCGTGCCGCGCTCGATGACCACCACGTTGTCCCAGCCCACGCTGCGCAGCGACACGTGGTGCGCCGGATACGCGTCCGACGACCAGTGGAACATCCGCCGTCCGCCCTCTGGCGCCTGCGACGGGTGCACCACCTGGTGCTGCGTGAGGAAGTCCAGCGCCTCCGTGGTGTTCTCCACCGGCACGTCGCCGAACGCGTCCCCTTCCTCGAAGGGCAGCTCGAACGCCGCGCACTTCAAGTGCTGGACCAATATCTCCACGTTGTCCGGATCAATCCGCGCGTGCTCCACCGGAGCGCCCGTGAGCGCGCGCGGATCCGCCGCGAAGTATTGATCCAACGGAGCGCTGGACGTCACCAGCAGCGCCAGGCTGCCCATGCCTCGCCGGCCCGCGCGGCCGAAGCGCTGCGCCAGCGCCGCCACGGAGCCCGGGTAGCCCGCGCACACGACGGCATCCAGCGAACCGATGTCGATGCCCAGCTCCAGCGCGTTGGTGGCCACCACGCAGCGCACCTCGCCCGCGCGCATCGCGGCCTCCGTCGCGCGCCGGGTGCCCGGCAGGTAGCCGCCCCGGTAGCCCTGGATGAGCGACGGGTCCAGCTTCTCCTCCACGAACCGGTCGCGGAGGTACTTGAGCATCACCTCCACGTTGTTGCGCGACTGGCCGAACAGCAGCGTGGACACCCCCGCGCGCACCAGGTCCGACGTGAGCCGCACCGCGCTCTTGAGATAGCTGGCGCGGATGCCCAGCTCCGCGTTCACCACCGGCGGGTTGTAGACCATCACCCGGCGCTCACCGGACGGCGCCCCGCTCTCCGACACGAGCGCCACCTCGCGCCCCAGCATCCGCTCCGCATGCGCCTTCGGGTTGCCGATGGTCGCCGACGCCAGGATGAACGTGGGCGAAGCCCCATGGAACCGCGCCACCCGCTGCAACCGCCGCAGCACGTTCGCCAGGTGCGAACCGAAGACGCCCCGGTACGTGTGCAGCTCGTCGATGACGACGTAGCGCAGGTTCGAGAACAGCCGCGCCCAGTTCGCGTGGTGCGGCAGGATGCCCGTGTGGAGCATGTCCGGGTTGGTGAGCACCACGCCCGCGCGCTCCCGTGCTGCCCGCCGCGCGTCTCCCGGCGTGTCACCGTCGAAGGTGATGGCGCCGTGGCCCAGGCCCGCCTCGCGCATGAACGCGCGCAGCGACTCTTCCTGGTCGCGAGACAGGGCCTTGGTGGGGAACAGGTAGAGCGCCCGCGCTTCCGGCTCGCGCGCGAAGCGATCCAGCAGCGGCAGGTTGTAGCAGAGGCTCTTGCCGGACGCGGTGGGCGTGGCGATGACCAGGCTCTCCCCGTCGCGGGCCCGCTCATAGGCTTCGGCCTGGTGGGAGAAGAGCTGCTCCACGCCCCGGCGCTTGAGCGCGTCCCGCACCTGGGGGGACAGCCCCTCCGGCAGCGGCGCGAACACGCCGGAGCGGGCCGGCGTCACGGCGTCGTGGACGATGTTCGGCCACACCTGCCGGTCCGTCCGCCATCCCTGGAGGACGGCGTCCAGCCCGCGAGCTCCCGACCAAGGCGTGCGGCGCGGGCCGGAGAAGGCCTCGGTTTCCTTCTCGGGCTTCATAGGGCCGGGCACTGTACAGACGTGTACCCGGAAGGACAACGCGCGTGAGACCCGCCACGGAGGTCCTTGGAGGGCCCATCACCCCCGTTCCCGTCGGACAGCAGCCAGTCCAATTCCTTGCTGGACAACATATCCCCGTGTGCCTCGACGGTTTTTTCGAGCGGGCCCTAGTGTCCCGCGCCCGTGGCGCTCGCGATCTTCCTCTTCACGTACATCTTCATCGCAGGGGTGAGGCTGCCCTTCCTCAAGCTGGACCGCCCCGGCGGGGCCCTGCTGGGCGCCACGCTGATGGTCGTGGCCGGGATCGTCACGCCCGCGGAGGTCTTCGGCCACAGCGCGAGCCGGAGCCAGCAGGCCATCGACATGGACACGCTCGTCCTCCTGCTGGGGATGATGCTGCTGGCCGTGTACCTGGCGCAGGCGAACTTCTTCCGCGCCGCCGGGGCCAAGGCGCTCAAGGTCGCGCATACGCCGCGGCTGCTCCTGGTGGCCGTGACGTTCGTGAGCGCGTTCCTGTCCGCGTTCCTCGTCAACGACACCGTGTGCCTGTTCCTCACGCCGCTGGTGCTGGTGGTGGTGGAGGACGCGCGCCTGCCGCCCGTGCCGTACCTGCTCGCGGTGTGCATGGGCAGCAACAGCGGCTCCGTGGCCACCTTCACCGGCAACCCGCAGAACATGCTGATCCAGGGCGCGTCCGGCCTGGGCTACGCGAGGTTCGCCGCGTACATGGCCCTGCCCGCGGCGCTCTCCACGCTCATCGTGGCCGTGGCGCTGCTCTACCTCTTCCGCAAGGAGCTGCCGTCCGCGCACGTCGACACGCACCCGCCCCCGCTGAAGGTGGACCGACGGCTGCTCGCGCTGGCGCTGGGAAGCCTGCTGGGCGTGGTGGTGGCGTTCTTCGCCGGCCTGCCCATGAGCTGGAGCGCGCTCGCGGGCGGCGTGCTGGTGATGTCCCTGTCCGGACACGAGCCGCGCGAGGCCCTGGAGCGCGTGGACTGGGTGCTGCTGCTCTTCTTCGCCAGCCTCTTCGTCGTCGTGCACGGGGTGCACAAGGCGGGCTGGGCGGAGGAGATCCGCCACCTCTTCTCCCCGCTGATGGCCGGGCCGCCGTGGCGCGAGACGCTGGGCTTCGCGGGCCTGACGCTGGTGGCGTCCAACCTCTTCAGCAACGTGCCGTTCGTGATGCTCGCGCGCGCGTGGGTGCCGTCCATGCAGGAGCCGGAGCTGGCGTGGCACGTGCTCGCGCTGGGCTCCACGCTCGCGGGCAACCTCACGCTGGTGGGCAGCGTGGCGAACCTCATCGTCTTCGAGGCCGCACGCGGCAAGGTCCGCATGGGCTTCATGGACTACCTGCGCGTGGGCGTGCCCGTGACGCTGATCAGCTTCGCGGTGGGCCTGGGCGTGCTGCTGGCCGAGCACGCCCTCTTCTGATCAGGGATCCGGATCCGGCAGCTCGCCCGGGGGCAGCTGCTGCTCGGGCGGCGTGGGCGCCGGAGCCGGAGCGGGGGTGACGGCGGAGGGAACGGTGTCCGGCGCGGTGCTGCCCACGGGAGCCGCGCCCCTGCGGTTCGCGGGCGTCAGGTCCTTCACGAACATGTCCGCCACCTTGTCCAGGAGGTCCGTCATGGCCAGGCGGAACAGCTCCGGCTCCTTGCCGACCTTGAACGGATCCAGGTGCGGCGCGCCCTGCTCCACCGCGTCCAGGTTGAACGGCCGGCGCCACAGCTCCGAGCGCCCGTCCACCCGGAACATGCGCCCGTAACCCTTGAGGTAGGCCCCGGCGTGCCCGTCATCGCTGCGCATGCCGTAGTCCTGGATGACGAACTCCACGATGGTGTCCGCGCCCAGCGGGGCCATCAAGTCGTAGTCCGGCGCGTTGGCGGGCACCTCCTCCACGAGGAAGCTCTCCAGCGCGGAGGCCACCCGGGCGGGGTCCACCACGTCCGTCCAGGGCGCCTCTTCCGGCAGGCGCGACAGGGTGGTGACGCGCAGGCGTTCGGAGAGCTCGAAGCGCGTCACCGCCTGCTGCAGCTTCACGGTGAGCCGGCGATCCGCCTCCTTGGGCTCCAGCTTCTTGAGCTTGTCGGAGTACGCGCTGTCCTCCTGGAACACCTTGCTCTTGGGCCCCGCGCCATCCTCGATGCGGGAGATGAAGGCGGGCCGCTGGACCCGGTCCAGGTCCGCGCCGGACAGGCGCTGGGAGGCGCAACCGGCGGTGAAGGCGACGAGGACTGCGGCGAATAGGAGGCTTCGGCTTCGCACCATGGGGCCCAGGCTAGCCCATCACCGCGCCCCTGGCCTGTTTGTGACCCACCGAGGGCCTGGGGAATGTCCGGCACTGATATGCTGCCCGGCCGTGACTCCTCCCCCTTCTGTTCCTCCCGGCCCGGGCCCCCATCGCAAGCGGCGGTTGGGCGAGATCCTGATGGACGCCGGCCTGCTCACCGAAACCCAGCTGCGCACGGCGCTCGCCGAGCAGCGCAAGTGGGGCGGCCGGCTGGGGCTCACCCTGGTGCAGATGGGCGTCGTGGACGAAAGCTCCATGGTGCACGCCCTGTCGCGGCAGCTGGCCATCCCCACCGTGAACCTGGACACGCACGTCCCCGTGCCGAACGCCCTCCAGGCGCTGCGCGTGGACATCGCCGAGCGCTACACCGTCTTCCCCATCGCCTACGAGCCCGCCTCCAAGATGCTCACCGTGGCCACGTCGGATCCCACCAACGTGGAGTCCCTCCAGGAGCTGGCCTTCCACTCCGGCCAGAAGCTCCAGGTGGTGGTGGCGACGGCGTCCTCCATCGAGCGCGCCATCCGGCACCACTACCACGGCGAAGTCACCTCCACGGCCGCCACGCCGCTGAGCTTCGGCATGGACGAGGCCACCTTCGAGCTGGCCCCTCCGCAGCAGGCCGAACCCGCCGAGCCGCCGCGAACCCCCACGCCGCCGCCGGTGGTGCGCGACGTGGAGCTGGCGTCGAAGGTGGAGGCGCTCACGCAGCAGGTGGCGGACCTGGAGCGCATGGTGGCGCAGCAGGCGCGCGTGATGCGCGCGATGATGGACGCGCTGGAGGCCCGGGGCGCGTTGACCCGCGAGGAGGTCCAGGCGAAGGCCCGGTGAACACGGCATGGCGCTCCCCTTCTCCGAAAAGCTGAAGCTGGAGCTGACCGTCACCGCGGGCGAGCAGGCCTTCGCCATCCCTGGCGGCCAGGTGCGGGACTTCTCGCTGCGGATGACGCCCACGGGCTTCCGCTGCGAGCTGACGTTCTGGACCGCGCTGGAGAAGGCGGACGCGGCGCTGTTCACCGCGTTCAGCAAGCCGGACCTGGTGCGGGTGCGGCTGGCGCTGTCCGGCGTCTTCGACCCGCCGCCCGCGCCGCTGGTGGTGCAGGGCATCGTCACGGAGAAGCGCGTCGGTGGCACCGCGCACGGCAACAAGGACAGCGTGGCGGTGGCCTTCCGCCAGTACACGGTGACCTTCGAGGACCCCGCGCGAGTCCTCTGGAAGCAGCACCGCCCGGTGGAGCTGCACACGGCGAAGAAGCTGTCGGAGCTGCTGGACGCGCACAAGCCCGGCGGCCTGCTGCTCACCTACGACTGGGACGCGCTGGAGGCGAAGCACGCGATGGTGTGCCTGGGCATCGGTGACGACCACGCGGCCGCGAGCTTCTACGACTTCGTTCTCTGGTTCGTGGACACGCGCGGCGGCGTGCTCACCTACGACAGCCCCAAGGACACGTACACCTTCTCCGCGAAGAAGCCGGCCACGGGTACCGTCACCGGGCTCAGCCGCAAGCACGTGTCGCGCGTGGACGTGGAGATGCCGCCCGTCATCCGCCACAGCACGCGGGTGCTCAACGGCTTCGGGGCCGGGGCGACCACGGTGGCGCTGGAACAGTCCCAGGCGGTGGCGGGCATCCAGCACGACATGCTGGTGCGCACGCCCATCGCGGCGGAGGCGGAGCAGCGTCAGTCCCTGGAGAAGGGACGTCTGCGCGTGCGCAAGCGGCGGCTGCGGCTGACGTTCCTGGACATGCCGCCCATCGCGCTGCACCCGGGGGCGTTGATCAAGCTGGACGGCGGGCGCTGGAGCCCGGACCTCACGGGCCTGGGGGAGGACCATCGCGTGGCGGAGCTGGCCTTCGACGGCGTGGGGCTCCAGGCCGGCCCGCACGACGGACAGCAGGAGACGATGCAGGGCTACACGGTCTCCCTGTCCGTGCTGCTGGAGCAGAAGTCGGATCCGGTGCCGGAGCTGCCCGCGTACCGGCCGCCCCGCTACCCCATCTACGTCGAGGGCAAGGTGCACAGCCCCGGCGGCGAGGCCACGGACCGCATCTACCTCCAGGTGGATGATCAGAAGACGTCCGTGACGAACTACCGGGTGGCGATCCCGCTGTGGAACAAGACGGTGAGCGTGCCGGCGGAGCCCGGTGAGTTCCCGGGGGAGTTCTACTTCCCGCCGTACAAGAACGAGCGGGTGCTGGTGGCGCTGCACTTCGACCACGCGGCGCTGCACCGCTTCCTGGACTGGGGCGAAGGCGTGCGCATGCCCCAGGACAGCCAGGGCGATCAGATCCTCTTCGGCAAGAACGGCACGAACCAGACCGCGCTCACGCACGACTTCCAGGACAACAAGCCGGTGTGGAACCTGGGGCGGGTGAACTCCAGCGACACGGAGATCATCCGCCTGTCGGAAGGCCACCTCCTCATCCAGACGAAGGAGAACCCCGGCGGCGCCGCCACCACGCCCACGTATGACGTGACGCCGCAGGTGGAGACCGCGAAGGGCGACCTCACCGCAGGCGTGGACGGCGCGGTGAGCGACGCGACGGCGGCGTACAAGGAGTCCACGGCAGCGGTGAACGCCAAGCTGTACGCGGCGACGGAGGAGACGGGCGCGGCCCTCGCCGCCGCGGAGGCCCAGGTGAAGGGCAAGGCCGCCGAATCCCGCGCCAAGCTCACCGGCGCGCTCAACGGCGTGGATGGCCAGGCGGGCGCGCTCTCCGGCGCCGCGGCTGAAGCCAAGGCCGCGCTCGCGGGGCTGAAATGAACGACCTGCGCGCCACCGTGGCGAAGCACAAGGCGACCGTGGAGGGCTTCGGCTCCGGCATCACGCCGCGCCTCGCCACCGCGAAGGGCGAGGTGGAGACCCTGGCCCAGGGGGTCGTGGAGCAGGTCGCCGCGCTCCGCCCCTCCATCAGCGCATCACTGGGGGCGCTGCTCACTCAGGTGAACGCGGCGAACGTGACGCTGGCGGACCCCTCCCCTCGCTTCGACGCGCTGGCCTCGGAGGTGGAGGGCCACCAGCAGTCACTGACCGCCGCCAGCACCACGGCGCGCACGAACGCGGAGTCGCTGGGCCAGGAGGCGACGGCGAAGAGCCAGGGGCTGGAGGCGCAGGCGAAGTCGTCCGCGGAGTCGTCGCAGGGGCAGCTCACCGCGCTCCAGCAGCAGGTGGCCCAGAAGTGCGACGCGGACAAGAAGTCGTTCGACGCGAAGCTCGCGAAGCGCAAGGGCTCCAAGGAGGAGACGGAGGCCCGCCGCGCGCAGGGCTACGCGCTGATTGAGCAGACGCGCTCGCAGCTCACGCAGGACCTCACGGGCGTGGGGTCGACCCTGGCGGCGGCGCTGGCGGCGGTGCTGGTGCGGCTGACCACCTCGCGCGACGCGGCGACGGGCCGGAGCACCCAGCTCACTTCCACCCTGGACAGCGCGGTGAAGAACCCCGTGAGCGCGCTGAAGACGCTGCACCAGGAGATCGTCAGCGCGGGCACCACGGCGAAGGACACCCATCAGCAGCAGCAGTCCGTGCTGGCGGGCCAGCGCAAGACGCTGATGGATCAGCTGATGGCCGCGGCGTCGGCGTCGGCCGCCATCGTGGATCCGCTGGACACCCAGGTGGCGCCGTCGCTCACGGCGGGCAAGACGCAGGCCGACACGGCGCTGGACACGCTGGGCAAGACGATTGGCGGACAGGTGGCCAGCGTCACGGCGCAGCTCACGGCGGTGGAGAAGCTCATCGACCAGGTGCAGAAGCAGGTGGAGACCGCCATCACCACGGTGAGCGGCACCATCGATGGCGTGGTGCAGGGCGCGCTCACGGCGGTGGAGACCCTCAAGGCTCCACTGAAGGCCACGTTGGACGCGGCCTTCACCACGATGGACACCCTGGTCGCGACCATCAGCGCCCTGAAGCAGCAGGTGATGGCGCTGTTCGAGTCGCTGCCGCAGATGCTGGAGCAGCTCCAGACCCTCTTCCAGCAGATCGTCGGTTCACTGGAGTCGCTGCTGGAGCGGGCCATGGGCCTGCTGGACGCCATCCCGGCCGCGGACCTGCCCAAGCCGCTGGTGAGCCCCGCGGTGCAGGGCATCAGCCAGGTGGTGGGGCAGATCACCACGCAGCTGGGCACCCTTTCGTCTCAGGTGGGCACGCAGCTCCAGGCGGTGCAGAAGACCATCGTCTCGCAGGTGGAGACGGTGCAGACCCAGGCGCAGACGCAGATCGATACGGCCACGACGCAGGCCGTGACGCAGATGGACACGCTCACCCAGTCCGTCCTCCAGGGCATCGAGCAGGCCACCGCGCAGGTGGGCCAGATCGTCGCCGCGGCCGTCACGCAGATCGGCACCGTGAAGGACCAGGGCGTGCAGCAGATCGCGGCCATGAAGCAGCAGGTCGCCGCCCGGGTGACGCCTCTGGACACGCAGGTGCCCCAGCGCCTGGAGGCCCTGGACGCGCAGGTGGGCTCCGGCATCGACGCGGCGGTGCAGGCCATGCAGACCGCGCGCGACACGGCGGAGGGCCAGGTGACGTCCGCGAAGGGCCGGCTGGACTCGCACCTGGGCGGCACGAAGACGTCCGTGATGGCCGGGCTGACGTCGCTGGAGCAGGCCCGCGGCAGCGCGGAGACGTCGCTGACCTCCCAGGCGGATCAGGCGCTCGCGGCCTTCAAGCAGCGCGCGGAGGGCCTGAAGTCGGGCGCCCAGACGCAGGTGGACGCCGTCTCCACCCAGGCCACGGGACAGAAGCCCCAGCTCCTCTCCCCTCTCGACGCGATTGGCGCCCAGCTCCAGGCGGGCGCCTTCGCCAGGCCGGTGTCCGCGGCGAGCGGCCGGGTGACGTCCGCGCTCAACGCGCTGGGGCCCAAGCTGGACGCGCTCGCGTCCTGAGCCCTACTTGGGCGAGGCGACGGAGATCGGTGGCTCGGGAGCCTTGGGCGCGGCCGGAGCCTTGGGGGCTTCCGGCACGGCCGGCGTGGACTCCTGGGCCGGCACGCCCTTCGGGAGGTCCGTGCGGATGCGGCTCTCCTGGAGCTCGATGTCCACCGTCTTGGGCACCGGCACGTCCAGCAGTGCCTGCCACGCGCCATTGGGCGTGGTGAAGAGGAAGCTCACCGCCACCGCCTGCTCCGGCGGCAGGGGGATCTTCACCTGCTTCGTGCGGCTCGGATAGATGACCACCGTCTGGAGCACGGAGTCATCCGGGCTGATGACCTTGGCCGCGACGTCCGCGTAGCCCTCCGTCATCGACGTCTTCGACACCGTGCGGATGAGCATGTACAGCGGCCGGCCCTGGTTGGTGCCCGCGGGCGCCTTGACGTTCACCGTCAGGCTGGGCGCCGCGCAGCTGCCCACCACCACCGCTGTCACCAGCCCCGCCGCCAGCCTCACGCTCCTGCCCTTCATGGCACCACCCCACGGAATGGCGCCCAAGGCTCGCCGCGCAACCCGAAGCTGATCTCCAACACCTTCTCGTTCGCCGCCAGCCCGCGGCCCGGCAGCACCCACACCACGTTGGACTGATCCGTCAGCGTCGCGGACTCCAGCAGGCGGAAGCAGTTCCACGACGACTCGGACATCTCCATGGAGCGGTAGCGCTTCCCATCCCGCTGCGGCGAGCGCAGCTCCACGCCGATGGACGACGGCTGCGGGCTCCACCAGCTCAGCGGGAACTCACCCCACGCCGGCCGCTGATTGAAGCCGAACGACGCCGCCCCGCCGCACTTCAGGTACGACAGCGTCACGAAGCTGTCCGGCGTGGGCGCCGACGGCAGCGGCAGCGGACGCACCTGCATGGGGATGGGCCGGGGCTTGCCCTCGTCATCCCACAACAACTTCGACAGGCGGCCCAGCTGGCCCAGCGCGGAGAGCATGCGCGGCGGCAGCAGCAGCCGGGACTTCAGCGGATAGCGCAGCGTCCAGTCCGTGCCGCGCTCCTCCACCACCGGCGCCAGCACCTGCGTGACGAAGCCCCAGAAGGCCCCGTCCTTGCGGCGCAGCACCTCCAGCTCCACCGGATCCACTTCCTGCGACGCGCTGGGGTTGAACGGATAGCGCTTCACCAGCGGGTCCAGCGTGCGGCGGGCCTGGTAGGTCCACTGCTCCGCGATGACGCGCTCCAGCTCCGCGCGGCCCCGGTTGCGCACGATGATGAAGGGCTGGCGGAACGGCTGCCGGAACTCGCCCACCAGGCCGTGCTGATCCAGCCACGCGTCCACCCGGCGCAGGTACGAGTCCTCCTCCTCCAGCAGCATGCTCAGCGCCACGCGCCCCACCGGCGTCAGCATCTCCGCCAGCTGCGAGCCCGCCGAGGACACTGTCGCGCCAGCGGCCCCGGGCGCCGCGTTGGGAGCGGCGGGCTTCGCGGCCGCGGGCTTCGCGCCGGACAGCTCCTGCTGAAGCTGCGACACCAGCGTGGTGTAGGCCGCCAGCTCCACGAGCACGCCGCTCTTGTCCGGCGTCATCAGCTGCACCACCGGCTTGAAGGGCGCCACCGCGTCGCGCATGGGCGCGTAGTACTCGCTCTCCAGCGGGCCCACGCCGGCGCGGACCGCCACGTCGCGCAGCATCGCCTCCAGCGGCGACGACGGCTGCAGCAGCACGGACAGGTCGCTGGCCAGCGAGCCTCGCGGCGTGGTGCGGAAGCGGTAGCCCCGGTACGTCGCGTAGAGGTCCTGGCCGTAGCGCTTCGCGAAGGCCTGCACCTTGCCCTGCACGAAGGTGGCGCGCTCCACGGCCTCCTCGCGAGACAGGCTGGACTTGGCGAGCCGCTCCGTGAACTCGTCCACCAGCGGGCTCAGCTGCGCCTCGAAGGCGGCCTTGCCCAGCACCTTGCCCACCACCGGGGCCGTTCCGCTGGCGAACTCCGTGTCGTCGTCCCCCGCCCCTTCGGTAGCTACTTCCGACGTCGTCTCGCCCGCGCGCGGGTTGAACGAATCCGCGTTGAACGGCGTGCGGCCCGTCTCCTTCAGCGAGCGCAGCACCTTGTCCAGCAGCTGCCGCGACACGTCCATGGGGCGGAACTCGAAGTCGCGCCGGAGGACCTCCACCTGGTAGCGCGCATCCCCGTCGCTGGGGGCGAAGAGGCCGTCCGCGCGGGTGAGCAGCTCCGCGGGCGTCATGCGGGAGGCGGCACGCAGGGCGGCGTCCGTTTCGTCCTCCATGCGCAGGATGGCCTCCAGCGTCTGGCGGTTCTGGCGCAGCCAGTCCAGCGAGTCCAGCAGGCTGCCCACGCCCTTCAGCTGGCTGGCGTCCGGCTCCGCGTCCGACGCGTTGATGAGGTCCATCACCCTGCGGGCGGAGCTGTACGGCGCGCTCTCCGCCAGCGAGGCGCGCAGGCGCTCACGGTCGTCCGCCAGCGCGCGCCACCGGGCCAGGTCCAGCTCCTTCGCGGACAGCGTGTCCTGCAACTGGATGAAGTGGTCGCGCCACGGGCCCAGCAGGCCGTCCAGGGTCAGCCAGGCGAAGGGCCAGCGCGTCCAGGGGACGTTCTCGTCGAAGGGCTTGTCGCTGGAGATGACGTAGTTGGCGACCATCTGCTCCGCCAGGCCCATCGCATTCAGCCAGTTGTGCTCCTGGTCGGTGCTGGCCAGGCTCAGCCCGAAGGCCTCCGCCATCCACCCCACCTGCCGCTTGTGCGTCCCCTGCACGCTGCGCAGGATGAACTGGCCCAGGTCCTCGTTGCGCGAGGCGTAGAGCACGCCCAGTGTGTAGAGCACCTGCTCCGGACGGCACAGCGTCTCCATGTGGCAGCTGTCATCCGCCGAGGGCGCCGGGACGAGCGGCGTGGCGCGCGTGCCCCGGTTGGCGAAGGCGGGCGCGGGCTGGCAGCCGGGAATCTGGCCGGAGCACCGCCGGCACTGGTCCTGGCACTTCTCCAGCATCGGCTTCAGGTAGGACAACCGGATGCTGCGCGTGAGCCGCGCTCTCAGCTCTTCCCACTCGTCGGTGAAGCTGTGCTTCAGGGGCGGCCAGTAGCGCGTGGCGCCCCAGAGGTCCGCCATCGCCTTCATCGCGTCGTTCGTCTGGGACTCCACCACGGAGCCAGACACGCTCTGGTTGCGATCCTCCAGCCGCTGCACCGTCACCTGGAACGCGTCCAGCTTGTCCTGCGCGCGCACGAGCAGCCGGTAGAAGTGCGCGTACGCCAGCAGCACCGGCAGGCACCCCACCGCGAGGATGGCCGCGCACCGGCGCAGGTGCGTCCAGCGGTAGTCCCGGACGAGCAGCTCCGCCGGTTGATCCGCCTGCACCGCCAGCGCGCCCGTGGGCTGGGCATCCGCCCCGCCCGAGGACAGGAACACGCGCTGGAGCTTCAGCGGGTACGCCAGCGAGCCGCCCTCCAGCAGCGTGGACACGAAGCGCCCCAGCGCCGCGAACGCCTCGCCGCCGCGCGAGTAGAACGACGCCAGCCGCTCGAACGCGTCCGGCGACAGCGAGGTGAGGCCCAGCGCCAGGTACTTCTCCATGGGCTGGAGCGCTTCGCCCAGCTCCCCTTCCCTGCCGGGCGGCGGAACCGTCAGCTCCAGCGGCACGCCGTTCTTGCGGAGCAGCTGCGCGAAGTCCGCGTAGCCGTCCAGCGTGTCCATGTGCGTGAGGACCAGCCGCGTCTCCACGGGCGACTGGCACACCTCCGACAAGAGGTTGACCTTGCCGCGCAAGAGCTGGGTGACGCGCTTCACCTCGTCCGGAGACGTCTCCAGCAGCCAGTCGACCTTCAGGACGATGACGGCCCGGCCCACGTGCCGGCGCCCGAAGGTGGCCTTCCACAGCCTGCGCAGCGCGCGCCGCGCGTGGAGCGAGTCGTCCTCCAGCACGGGCGCGGCCAGTTCCTGCACCACGACCTCCGGCCCCAGGAACACCTTGAGGAGCGGGTCGTCCGTGTAGCTGGGCATGAACTGGCGCTGCTGCCGCTCCCAGTCCACCTCCGACTTGATCAGCTCCGACTTGCCGCTGGCCGCCGGGCCCAGCACCACCAGCGTGGGGAAGTCCCGCACGGACGCGCGGAAGCGCCACGGCAGCTTCGACAGGAACTGCTTGCGGATGGCCAGCAGCTGTCCCGAACCGAGCGGCTTCTGCTCGCTCCCGAGCGCCGGGCCGCGCTGCTGCCGCTTGCGCCACCACATCGTTACGCCCACGCCAATGGCCGCGAGCACCACCACGATGCCCAACACGAGCACCCAGTGGGCCTTCAATGCCGCCAGCATGGACTGGAGCGCGCCCACGTCAGCCGCCGCTCCTTCCGCCCGGCTTCACGGCCAGCTGGAGCGCCTCCAGCACGTCCTCCGCCTCCTCCAGCGTGGACGTCAGCTTCGCGCGCAGCTTCTCCTGCTCCTGCGGCGACGGAAGCATCCCGTCGTCCCCGGGCGGATCCAGCGCCACCAGGCCCTCACGCACGGAGTCCAGGAGCGGCTGCACGCCCTCCTTCAGCGCCCCCAGCTCCGCGCCCACCTGCTGCTCCAGCGCGTCCAGCAGCGCGAGCGTCCTGGGCGGAGCCTTGGGGGCCGGCGCGGGAGGCCGGCTGTCGTGTGTCGGGAACGGCCTCAATTGGAAACCCACCACAGCAAGACGGGCAGCCCCAGCACGATGGCCGCCGTCACGGCGTAGTAGTGCACCGGGAAGTCATAGACGGTGGGCACCGACGCGGGCACCACCGGCGTGAGCGGCGCCATGGCCGCCGGCTGCGGGATGTGCTGCGAGATGCGGTCCTTGAGTTCGCGGATGCGCTCCGGCTGCCCCACGAGGCGGCCCGTGAAGCCCGCGGCCAGGCAGAAGCGGATCATCTCGAAGACGATGGAGGGCGTATCGTTGCGACGCAACTTCTCTTCCACGAACTCGTAGAAGAGGTCTCCGCCTGCATCAACCTGAAACAGGTTCTGCTGCAGGAGCGGCCAGAGATGTTGCTCCGCGTCCGACAGCCGCCGCAGCACCCACTCATCCAGGAAGAACACGAAGGGGCGGATCAGATCCTCCACTTCGTCCGGGCGCAGGTCCGCGCCGAACGCGGCGCGCAGGCGCTCCAGCTCCACCATCAGCGCCTGCTCCAGGTGGCCCAGCGCCTCCTGCCCCACCCTGCCCTGCGGCCGGCGCGCACCTGGGGCGGGCTCGGCGGGCAGCGCCCGGTCGAGGAGCTGGCGCACGCGACGCTGCGTGGCCAGGAGTGCGTTCCAATGCTCCAGTTTCATGAGAGTGTTTGACTATGTTGGAAGCTGTAGCGGCCCCAGACCCGCCACTGATGCCTTGAGATCAACAGTCGCCTCGTTGTTCCAAGCATCAAGCAGGTCCCTCAACTGCTCAAGAAAGCAGATGACGACAGGCTCGAAGCTCTGGTCGAAGGGCTCCATCACGGCTTCGTAGGCGTGGCGGATCCCCGAACCCTTGAGGGCGCTATCGGGCACCACACTGAACTTCAACTCCTTGAGCCATGGAAGGACGCGGCGGAACGGGCTCTCCGCGGGGGTCCCCAGGTGACCCAACAGGGCGACCACCTCGTCGCGGCCCAGCGTGGGCTTGGCCTTCCACGCGAGGAATTGGGTCAACGCCTCGACATCATCCCGTAGCACGCTGTCGCGGTGGGGCTGGAGGCTGCCCACTGTCTGCCATTTCAGGCCCTCGATGTGACGGCCCGGCACGGACACCTCCACCCTGCCCGCCGCCTGCGCGGAGAACTGCGGCTGGTGCCACAGCGCCTCCAACACGATCTTTCGCGGCGCGGTGAAGGCCTCCGGCATGCGCACGATGAGGCTCTGCCGGGAGGCGAGCTTCTCGTCGAAGGTCTCGTCCACCTCGTAGCTGGGGCCCTTGCCGGGCAGGAAGGCGGGCCGCAGCGGGGCCAGGCCCGCCTTGGTCATCTCGAAGACGCCCGTCACCGAGTGCAGGGTGAACTCGCGCCCCGCGCTCATGCTGATGATGGGGTGCTCCGCGCGCGTGCCGTCCGCCACCACCACCTGGGCGGGCTCCGCCTTGAGGTTCACCACCGGCACGGTGAAGAGCTGGAAGAAGTCCGGGTGCAGCGAGCGGCCGATGTTCCAGTCCTTGTCCAGGTCCAGGCAGATGCAGAAGCGCATCCAGGAGCTGCCACGCGGCGGCGGCACCTTCACGTGCACGAAGAGCTGCTGCTCCGGGAACTGGAAGAACGCGCGCAGCCGCTGGAACGGGTGCGCGTAGAGGCCGCTGTCGTCCGGCGCGGGCGGGTCCCGGTTGAAGGACACCTCGCAGGGGCTGCCCACGGAGTGCTCATCCGCCTCTTCGTCGTAGACGACGCTCACCTGCTTCACGTGCTTGCGCAGCGCATGGAACACCGCCAGCGACGAGCGGTAGTCGTCCAGGTGCCGCACGTGCAGGCTGAGCACGTCGATGGGGTCCTTGCGCGCGAAGCGGGACTCGAAGCGCAGGATGAGCCGGTGGCCGCTGCGCACCTGCGGCACCACGTCCGTGCCCTTGAGGAAGATGGGCAGCACGCGCAGGTCGCGCTGGAGCCGGAAGGAGCCGGACACCCCTTCCGCGGGCGTCAGGCGCAGCTCCGTGCCCCGGGTGAGGAGCACCGGCTCCACCATCTTCTCCGTGGGCACGGCCTGCGCCATGGCGGCGGCGGGCACGGGCTCCAGGAGGAAGTCGAAGAAGCCCGCGAACAGCCGGCGCCAGGTGGAGCGCAGGTTGTGCAGCGTGGCGTGCCGCGTCTGCACGGAGAAGAACGCCATCGCCTCGATGAGGCGGCGCACGTCCGGGTCCTCGCGATCCAGCGGGGCCGCCGGGTGCCGCTCCTGGAAGCGCTGACGGAAGCGCTCCAGCCCGTCCAGTTCCGACAGGAAATCCAGGTAGATCTTCTCGGAGAAGTCCTTCACCGCCCGCTCTCCCGCCGTACGTCTGTCGTTGCCATGTGTCAGTCAGCCGTCTTCAGCCCAGCTTCACCAGGGTGCCGCCCACGCTGGTGATGGAGCCCTTCAGGTTCGCCATGCCGGAGCTCTCCAGGTCGAGCTTGCCGGTGCCGGACACCTTGGTCATCGCGCCGGACATCTCCGCCTGCGACTTGCCGGCGAGCTTCAGCGTCACGCCGTCCACCTTCGCTTCACCGCCGGACGTCACCATCTCCGCGCCCATGTTGCCCTTCATGGCCAGCTTGGACGTGGCCTCGATGTTCACGTTCGCGCTGGAGGACAGCTTCGCGTCGCTGGTGGCCGTCTGCGTGAGCTTGGCGCTCGTCTTGAGCGTCATGTCCTTGGTGCTCTCCACCGTGAGCGTGTCCTGGCTGGTCCACTTGGAGACGCCCTTGGACTTCATGGTGATGGTGTCCGTATCGAAGGTCAGGTCCTTCACCGTCACCACGATGCTGTCCTGCTTCTGCACGATGGTGCTCGTCTCCTGCTGGCCCTTCACCGTGATGGTGATGCTGGTGCCGTCCATCACGATGGTCTGGGTGATCTGATCATCCCCGTTGTCGACCTGGACGGTGATGCCCCCCTTCTTGTCCAGTTCGATCTTGCAGACCAGCGTGCCTGCCGCTCCCGGTCCTGAAGCTCCCATCGTCCCTCCCGCCTCAGGCGGACTCTTCCTTCACCAGGATGAGCAGGTTGCCTTCCTTGAGCTCGACCTTCTCCGTGTCGCTCTCGTTCGTGCGCTGCAGGCGCCACAGCGGCTTGTTGTCCTCGTAGAAGTGCCTCATGGACGTGCCGCTCGTCGTGGTCTTGCCGACGAGCAGGTGCACGCCTTGCCCGTCCGAGGGCAAGCGCGCACCCGCCCGCCAGTCCAGGTTGCGCTTGAGCCACGCGCGCAGGAAGTCCAGCGCCACCAGCACCCGGGCGCCCTTGTAGGCCGGGAAGTAGAAGTGCCCCGGCTGGAGGTTCGCGTTGAAGGGCACCTGGACGATCTGGTTGGCGAAGAGCGGCAGCTTCACCTTGTAGCTGTCCAGCGACGTGGCCTCGTCCGTGTACGCCTGCCAGGTCTCGTCCTTCTGCTCGCCCACCTCGCTGACGACGAGCCCCTCCACGAAGCGCGGGTACACCGGCGTGTTGAAGGGCGGCAGGTCCACGTGCGCTTCCGTCTTCTTCTCCAGCCGCGTGGTGAACGAGATGAGGAAGCGGCTCTCCGGCTTCGGCCGCCGCACGGGCTCTTCTCCTCCGGGCCCGGACGCGTCCCCGCCCGCCGGGATCTCTCCCTCCTCCACGGGCAGCGGCTCCGCGCGCAGGCTCATCCGGCGCACCCGGAAGTCCTCCGTGGCCGGCACGCCCGCGGCCTTCCACCCGGCGGTGTCCGGCAGCTTCACCAGCGCGCCCGGGGCGAAGGCCACCGCCGGGAAGCGGTTCCAGTCCAGCTCCACCTCCAGGCCGCGCACCTTGAGGCGCGCCGTCTCCAGCGTCACGCGGGCCTGCACGTCATCCGCGATGTCCGTGCGCAGGAGCACGTCCTGGCGCACGCCGGTGACGGCCTGGGCGTTGGTGATGGCCTGGTTCTTGGGGCTCTCCGCGGCGGCATTCAGGATGGCCACGTCATGGCGAGCCACCTCCGGGAACACCACCGACACCCGGTCCACGTCCGCCGCGCGCAGCGTGAGGGGCGTGGGGGTGGCGTCCTTCGCCGCGCGCAGCTGGTAGCCCTGCGCCGTGTAGTCGTACGCCAGCACGCCGTTGCGCGTGTGCGCGAACCACACGACGAAGTCGTAGAAGCTGGCGCCGGACTCCGGGGCCAGGCCCAGGAAGATGAGCGGCAGCGTCTTGTCCAGCTGCGCGGCCCAGTCATTGGCCAGGGCGATCTTGTCGCCCTTGTGCGCGTCCAGCACGTTCTGCAGCGTCTTCTGCGTGTAGAGCACGCACGGGTAGTGTTGCGTCCACAAGAGCCGCGCGGGGTCCACGAAGCGCACGGTGTAGTGCCGGTAGGTGATGCCCGCGCCCTTGGCCTGGGCGACGGCCTCCTCCGTGAGCGACTTCTCCTGCACCAGCCCCTCCACCTTGAGCGACGTGAAGGTGGGCTTCGTCGCCGTGTCGGAGTGCACGGCCTTCAGCTCCAGCGCCACCTCCGCCAGGTCCGGCTTGAGGAAGTCCGCCAGCAGCTTGTCCTGCTTCTGTCCGCCGTGGCCCGTCTCGTCGAGCACGCGGAACTCCACCCTCCCCTCGTGCCCCCAGCCGTGCAGATCCAGCTCGAAGGCGAGCACGTCCGCGGAAGGGATGGCGTGCGCCGTCCCGCCAATGGTGAGCGTCAGGCCCAGGTCCAGGCGGTCGGCGAAGGCCATCAGGTGTCCTCCGCCTGCACGCGCACCCGGCCGGTGGTGGAGTGGAACATCAGCGACAGGTGGCAGGGCTGCCCGTCGAAGGTGCCCTTGCAGTCGAAGTACAGCCACAGCGCGCTGTCGCGGCCGCGCAGCTTCACTTCCGGCTCCACCAGGCGGGGCTCGTGCTGGGTGACCTCTTGCTGGATCTCCGCGGTGAGCGCCTCCACCAGCTCGCGCGTGCCCAGCTTCTCCGTGTACCCGCCCAGCCCGAAGTCGTGCATGAAGAAGCCGTAGCCCTTCTTCGTGTTGAGCACGGCTTCGATGTTGCGCATCACGTGCTCCAGGCTGTCGCGCGTGTTGGTGCGCTCCCTGCGGGTCGCGAACTTGTCCAGGAATGGTGCGCGCGCCATGGCGTCTAGCTCCTCCGCCAGAACAGCGAGGTCTGGGCGCCCCGGAGCGCGGGCGTCACGTAGAAGGCCAGGCCGTCCTCGCGCAGCGCGTGCTGCCACTCCTCGCCGTTGCTCAGGAGGTACCAGTCAATCTCCGGCCCCAGCGCGTGCGGGAACGACGGATACGGCACGTGCTTGAAGGGCACGCCCTTCAGGGCCTGGCGGCGCACCAGCGGCAGCCGCGAGGGGCTCGCCAGCTTCACGCCTTCCAGCGGCGTGCGCTCCCCGGGCTGGGTGCGCTGCACCAGCAGATAGGCCTCGCTGGCGGAGCGGATCTCCGGCGGCAGCGGCGTCATCTGGAACTGCCCTTCCTTCGCCTGGAAGGCCTTGTGCGTGGAGCGCGTGGCCTCCGGCTGGAAGCTGCGCGTGAGCAGGCGGATCCACCCGCCCAGGGCCTCGTTGAGCCCCTCGTGCTGGTACACCGGCATCTGCTCGTCCGGGAGCATCTCCAGGTAGCAGCACGCCTCGAAGTACAGCCGGCGCAAGGCGTCGAACAGGTGGTACGGGTGCACGTACACCTGACGGAACATGTCCCGGCGCAGCGCGATGAGCCGCTGCACTTCGAAGAGCGCCCGGCGCGCGTTGGTGAGCCGGTCCGTGCGCAGGTACGTGTCCGAGATGTTGGTGAGCAATTGCTGGCGCACCTGATCCAGCAGGTCATCCAGCGTGGAGAGCAGCTTCTCCAGGAAGGGGTTGGGCCCCACGAGCAAGAGCGGCGGCACCCAGTCCGGGGACGTGTGCCACGCGCCGTCCTCGTCCTGCGACACGGCGGCCAGCCCCAGGGAGCCAATGGTCCCGTCCAGCACCGGCTCCGTGGACAGCTGCAGCTTGTGCAGCACGCGCTGGAGCACCGGCGGATCATCCGCGTACAGGCGGATGCCCTCCGCGCTGACGGTCTCCTTGAGCACGTGCAGGTAGACGATGAACTCCGTCTTGCCCACGGCTTCCAGCGACAGGGGCGAGATGACGGAGTTGCCCGGGACGTCCAGCAGGTCCCCGGACTTGGTGACGACGGTGAGCGCGGAGATGGACAGGCTGCCGCTCTGCAGGAGCGACTCGTTCCAGGCCAGGTTCGCGACGCCGTAGGAAGGCAGGCCGGACAGCGTGGAGTGGAGGCGGATCTCCGCGTCCAGCGCGTCCTCCTGCGCGACGAAATGCTCCGGAAGAAGCGTCTGGCCGACGTGCCAGCGGACCCGTGCGAGCTTGTACCGCTGCATGCGACGTTCTTTCCTTCCACCCGCCTTGAAGCCAGGCCGGGAGCGAGTCCTGCTCCCGGCCCGGTTTAGCCCCGGACCGCGGCCGATGCTACTTGGCGGCCGCCTCGGTGATGCCCCACTTCTTCGCGATCTTCTTCGAAGAAGAGGTGGCCAGGTTCAGCGACTGCTCGGCCGCCTGCGGCTTGATGCCGATCTGGAACGTGAAGTTCTTGGGCGACTGCACCTCACGCGACTCGTTGTCCGCGATGGACATGTTCAGGTCGTCGCCGTTCTTCTCGAGCAGACCCTTCATCTCCGCGTCGAGGAAGTTCGACTTGAAGTACTTCTTCCCAATGGGGTCGTACTCGTAGATGACGTACTTGAAGTTGACTTCAATGTTGCTGAAGTTGCCCAGCAGCATCTCCGCGATCTTCTGCTTGTTCGCCACCGACACCTGGCCGGAGAAGTACATGGCGTCCGTCACGCCCGTCTCCCACAGGTAGTGGTTGAGCACCGCGACGACCTTGTCCGCGATGGGCGCGTCCGGGTTCTCAGGATCCTTGATGGTCTCCTGATCCGCCGCCAGCGCCTCGCCGCCAATGGTGATGGCGGTGATGTAGCCCACGGGGTTCTGCTTGTCCTTCTTGAAGTTGAAACCCTGATACACGTCCAGGTTACGCGAAAACTGGGGCATCGTTCACTCCAGGGTAAGCGGGGCAGGCTCTCACCTGCCCCAAGTGGGATGCGGCTTAACCGAGCCGCGACTCGAGCATCAGCTCCACGTTGAGGCCTTCGAACTGGATGTGCGGGAGCACGGCCAGCTTGCAGTCATACCAGCCGATCTCACCGGGGCGCGGGAACACGACCACGCTGCTCGCCTTGAACGGGAAGCGGCGCACCGTGAGGTCGTCCGGGTTGGCCACGGTCGTGACGTAGTTGGACAGCCACGAGTCCAGCTGGCGCTGGATGTAGGGCGCGTCCGCCGTGTTGCCGATGTTGTCGCGCATGATGCACTTCACGTAGTGCGCCAGCCGCGTGATGGAGAACGTGTAGGCCAGGTTGGTGACGAGCTGCGAGTTCTCCGAGTCCTTGGGGTCCTTGAACGTCTTGGCGACCTTGGCGGACTGGGTGCTGAAGAACGTCGCGTCGCTGGAGCCCTTGCGGTACACGAGCGGGATGAAGCCGGAGCGCGCGAACTCGTACTCGCGGTAGTCCGGGATGGCGATCTCCACCGGGGCCTTGATCTCCTCCTGGCCGCGCAGGGAGAAGGTGTCCACGGGCAGGCCGGAGATGAGGCCACCGCCCTTGGGGCCGCGGATGGACTGGCACCAGCCGCTGATCTCGAACGCCTTCACCATGTTGCGCGCGAGCAGGATGGCGGAGTTGCCCCAGAGGTACTTGTCGGAGTCGCCGCGCGCCGTCTCGGTGAAGTTGAGGACGTCGCAGGGGTTCTTGTCCGGGTGCCAGGGCAGGCGCAGCACGTAGCGCGGGAAGGTCAGGCCCACGTAGGCGGCCTCTTCCGTGTCGCGGAACGCGTTCCAGCGGCCGAACCGCGGGTGGGCGAGCACGCCCTCCAGGTTCTTGATGGCCTCCATCTCCTCGATGGTCTCGCAGCCGAAGAACTTGTGGTTCACGGCGGAGATGAACGGCGCGTGCGCGGCGTTGGACACCTTGGCCATGCGCTGCAGCCAGGTCAGGTCCGCGGGCGTGGAGGAGAAGTCGTACAGGCCCACGATGGCGCCAAAGGGACGGCCGCCGTACTGGTCGTACTCCTGGATGTAGACCTTGTCGAACAGCGCTCCGGCGAAGATGTTGCTGGAGTTGTTCTCGAAGTCCTCCGCCAGCTCATCCTTGGCGACGTCCAGGATGTCGATGGCGATGTTGGCCTTGAAGTTGGTGTGGTCGACCAGGTCCTCCAGGCCGCGCCACGTGGACTCCAGCTTCTGGAAGGTCTCGTTGTGGAGGATCTCGTTCATCTGCGCGTCGATCATGCGATCGATGCGGCTGATGACGTCCAGCACCTGGCCCTTGTCGAAGCGGGCGGTGTTGTCCGGGCCCTCCACGGGGGCCACGTTCTGCAAGAGCGCGGCGACGCTGGAGAGGAAGCGGCTCTCCAGGGTGACCTGCTGCTCGTCGCCCGCGGGCGCGAAGTTGGTGGTGATCATCGGCGCCGATTCCTGGGGCGGATCGAGCCGGACGCTGGTGAACAGGCGCTTCAGGTAGGTGGTCTCAGCCATGGCGGAGTCCTTTTAGAAGTCGAAGGGTTGGGAAGTCGGATCAGGAAGCGGCCGGGGGCTTGGCACCCGCGGCGACGGTGGCGGCCCCCCCGGCGGGCTTGCCAGCGGCGGCGGCGGCACCGGCGGCGGGAGCGTCCGCCTTCGCCGCCGTCTCACCGGCGGGCAGGCGCATGGTCTCGTAGCCCTTCAGCTCGTTGAGCAGCTCCTTGAGCGCCTCCGGCTTGGAGAACAGCTCGTAGAGCTCGCGGCGCAGATCCTTGCGGTTGTCGATGTTCGACTGCATCTCCACGAGGAGCGTCTTCAGGAGCAGCAGCGCCTTGAGCTTCGGCACGTGCTTGACGATCTCATCCGGGTGGAAGGACTTCATCCGGTCGATGGGGAGCGTGACGTTCAGCTCCTCTTCCACGTCCGGGTTGATGCGGTTGGCGACCTGGAAGTTGGTGGACATCTTCATGTCCTTCATCAACTCGTCCAGGTTGCGGCCGTCCACGGACCGCAGCTTGCGCGTCTCCAGATCCGTCTTGCGGTCCTCGGAGGAGCCCAGGGAGAAGTCGCCCATGACCAGGAGGCGCAACGGCAGGTTCACCGTCTCCTGCTCGCCGTTGATGGTGGTGCGGTACGTGAGGGTGATGCGGGATTTGGGAAGCTGGTCCTGAATGGCCACGGTGACTCCCTGACAATCGCAGTGCGTTTGATGCCCCCCGTACTGCCCCTACCGCTCCGGGAGTACGCCCTGCCGAGTGAACATTTACAGCCTAGGCGCGATCAGGAATTCACGTCAACCAGCCGACATGTCAGGTCTAACGGGGTTCTGATGATCGCAGTTGAGCGGTGTCCCCCGAGAACAGGAGGACCTCCTGGGTCTGTTCCGGGCCGCCTACCAACGGCTCGTAGCCCAGGTGGCTTCCGTCGATCAGCCGCGCGTAGCTGCTCTGATCACGCAGGCACAGGATGACGGCGAGCGCGAGCGGGGTCTCCGCGAGGCTCGGGAGGATGCGGGTGTTGAGGCGACGGCGGGCCTCCACGGCCCAGGGGGTGCCGGTGCCGGAGTGCGGCTCGTTGAGGAACAGCCGCACTTCCACTCCGCCCGTGGGAACGGTGGCGAAGCCGCCCACCGCGCTGCCGTCTCCGAGCGCGGCGGCGCCCAGGCGGATGCCCTTGGCTTCGATGCGCTGGCGGCGCGTCTCGCGGCGCACCACGACCTCCGCCTCCGGGAAGACCTTGGCGAACAGCCAGTGAAGGCTGCTGGGGCACGCGAGGCGAAGCAGGCGCAGCCGGTGCGCGGTGGAGTGCTCCCAGCCGGGCAGCAGGGACTCGTCGCGATCAGGAAACTGGCCCGCGAACCGGGTCCGCAGCAGCAGGTGGTCGAAGTAACCCAGGAAGTCCGCCATCGTGTCCTGCTCCAGGCGGTCCATGGCCTGGAAGAGAAAGGATGGCAGCGGCGTCTGCAGGCTGAGCAGGCCCAGGTTGACGGTGATGACCACGCGTTTGCGCGGGTGGCGGGTGAACTCAATGGCATGCACCAGGTGGGGCTGGTGCACGGTGCTGCGGTGGCTGCGGAACTCCACCTCCGCCTCGCCGTAGCCTTCCTTGGCGAGCAGGTCCAGGAGGGCCGGCACGTCGAAGCTGCGGATGCGCTCGCTGATGCGCTCCTCGACGGTGAGCTTGCGGCCCGGCTGTTCACGCTCCAGTGCCATGGGGGCTATTCGTCGTATTCCGAGCCGCCGCCGCGCGACTGGCGCGCTTGCGCGACGAGGAACGCGTCCAGGTCCACGCGGTAGAGCTGATCCATGGCGCGGAAGGACAGCGTCTCCGTGTTGTGCAGCATGGGCTCGATGGCTTCCGCGTGCTGCGCCAGGCCATTGAAGAAGCCGGAGAAGAGCTGCGGCAGGTACACGCGCGGGTCGAAGCGCTCCACGGTGGCGAGCACGTCCACGGCGATGACGCTCGCCTTGGTGTAGTCCTCACGCTCCACCAGGGCCTCAAAGGCAGACAGCTTGCGGACCAGCTGCGCGAGCGCGGGAGACATGGGCACGCTGGGCCCGGAGTCCTGCTCCTCCTGGCGGGCGGCCTTCTTCTTGCGCGCGGGGCGGACCTCCTCTTCCTCCTCCCCTTCGTCGTCCTCTTCCTCGTCGTCGTCCGGAGCGGCGGCGAGCTGGGGCTCGGGGGCCGCGGGCTTGGGCTCCTCAGGCGGGGGCAGGAAGGGCACGCTCTGGGCGTGGGAGCGCAGCGCGCCGAGCAGCGTGCGCATGGCGTCCATGCACGCGCTCTTCTGCAGGATGGCGAGGGCGGCGATGAGCGGGTCGCCCAGGGCCAGGGCCTCCTCCATGGGCTCGCGGTTGCCGGGCGCGCTCCAGTCCTGCCATCGCGCGTCCTTGAGGCGCGAATGGTGTTCCAGGTGCTTGCCCATCATCTTCAGCAGCCAGCGCAAGCCGGCGTCCGCGAAGACGAGCTTCTTCTCCACCGGGCCGAAGAAGTCCCAGTTCTCCGTCAGCGTGCGCTTGAGGGAGCGGAACAGGACGGGCAGCGCCCTCATGCCGTCCGCGAAGAAGTGGCCGAAGAGGTACGGCCCCACCAGGCGCACGTCACGCAGGCCCTGGCGCAGCAGCTCCGCGGCGGCGCGAGCCGCGTCCGAGTACTCGCTCTTGGCGACGAGTCCGGTGATGGCCTCCAGGCGCGGATCCGGGCCCTCGGACTCGTCCAGCGGCACGGGGGCGGTGGTGAACTCCACGTCGAGCAGCGTGAAGTCCACGGGCTCCAACAGCTGCGCGGGGCTACCCATCGATGGCCACCATCTGTCCGGGGGAGATGACCTGGATGATGCCGCCGTAGCTGCAGATGCACTTGGAGTTGCTCTCCAGGGCCGGCATGTTGCCGATCAGCACCTTGGGACACCCGGGCACCCAGGGGGCCGCGGTGGCGGGGATGCAGGGCATGGGGGTGAGGACGCCGAAGGCCGCCGCGGTCGCCGCCGCCACCATGGGGTTCGCCAGCGAGCTGCACATGCCGAAGGGCAGGATGTTCAGGAATGGCTTGCTGTCCATGATGTTCGCCGCGGGAGTCGTGGCCAGCACCCGGTTCACGGGCAGGACCATCAGCGACGAGGGCGCCACCCCGAAGCTGCATTGGAGCATCGCTCCCATCACGACCTGGACACCCATGTGCCGCTCCCTTTCACCGCGCTGGCGGCGGGACATCTTCGCCCGAAGCGGCGGCGCTTTCCAGCAGTCGTCCGCGCAGGGCGGTGAGGGCCTGGAACATCGGATCCCGCGCCTTGCGGTGCAGCGCGCCGGTGAAGAACTGCGAGGCGCACCACGCGTCGTCGACCGCGCCCTTCACCCGGTGGGGAAAGAGCGGAAAGAACTCGATGCGGTCGGGCAGGAAATCCCCGCCGAGCAGCATTTCGATGCGCCGGTGGATCTCCTGCTCGCCGGACGAGGGAGCAGGCGTGGCCCCCGTGAAGGCCAGGAGGATGAAGCGGGAGTGGCTGGCGAGGCCGCCGGTGGACACCGGCACCACGCTGGTGCCCGCGAGGAACGGCAGGCCTTCGAGCGCGGCGGTGACCTCCTTCGCGGAGTAGGTGCGGCCGTCGCGCCGGAAGCCCATCACGCCCGCGTAGTGGTAGCGCTGGCGGATCCGCGCGAGCAGGACGTGGCCCGGCGGGTATTCCTTGTCCGGCAGGAGCGTGAAGACGCCCACGTCCGTGGGAGCGCCCTGCCCGCTCGCGTTCGGATCCTTCAGCGTCCACGCGCGGCCCGGGGCCGGGAGGACGTCCGTGTGCACGTCCGCGTGCGCCTCCGCCACGCCGCGCGACGACACCAGCACCGCGCCGCCAACGGACGCGTCGATGAGGACGTTGGAGGATGGCACGGCCTGGAGGCCGCACTGCTTCACCCACGCGCGCCACGCCTGGGCGTCGAAGGGCTCCTCCGGATTGCGGAACCAGTGCTGCACGTTGCGCAGGTTGGCGCGGTGACGCAGGAGCAGGTCGCGCAGCTTCGGCGTGACGCCCAGGGCGCGCAGCGGGTGCTCCAGGAGCGGGGCCGGGTTGAGCGCCAGGTCCGCCATCTCCAGGTGCAGGTAGGTGGCGCCGCGCAGGAGCGTGGTGAAGAGGAGCGCCGGCAGGTGCTGGAGCACCGGGAAGTCCGGCGCCGCGAGCATGTCCCCCGGCGACAGGCCGAAGGTGAGCATCCCGTCGCCGATGGCGCCCTTCCACGCGTTCTCCGCGGTGAGGGGCACGGGCGTGTGCGGCGGATCCACCAGCGGCGAGAAGAGCAGCCCCACCACGTCCGACGGCTTGTACGTGTGGGACGTGAAGCCCGGCGCTCCCCTCCCCTGGCTCTTGAGCAGCAATGGCTCGTGGCCCTTGAGGAGCGGGAGCTGGTGGGGTTCCGCGGCGATGAAGTCCGGCGTCAGGGCTTCCAGCCGCGTGGCCATGGCGCGCGGGCCCATGGGCGGCAGGAGCGTGAAGCAGCCTCCCAGCTTCAGCGTGGCCAGGAGCGACACGAGCAGCTCCTGCCCCACGCCGTGCACCAGGCAGACCTTCATGCCCGGCTCCACGCCCTGATCCGCCCACTCGCTGGCGCGGCGCGAGGCCAGGTCATGCAGCGTGCGGTAGCCCAGGGCCTGCCAGCCCTGGATGCGCTGGTGCGTGCGGAACGCGGGGCGCTCCAGCGCGACGTGGCGCACGATGAGATCATGGAAGAAGTCGTACTGCTGGCCCGGGCGGCTCTTGGGCGGCGGGACGCCCCGGCCCGCGTGGGCCTCCGCGAGCGCCACGGCGAACCCTTCCGGATCCTCCCAGCTCTCCTGCCACCACTTGGGGGCTCCGGACTCCGGGGCGAAGCCGGCTTCCAGCTGCCGGAGGATGTCCTTCACGTCGAAAGGCATGGGTGTCTAGCGGGAGGGAAAGTCGAAGCCGACCTTCACCATGAAGCGGACCTTGGAGCGCACGTTGCTGTCCGGGGCGTAGTCGATGGGGGTCGCCCCGCGCTTCGCTGGCGACTGCTGCTGCTTCGCGCGTTCGATGGACGTGGGCTCGACGGCGCGCACCAGCGGGTGGCGGGCCAAAAGCGGCGGCACGTGCATGTCCACGTCCCGGCCGAAGAGCCACGCGCCACAGCGCCAGAGGACATCGTGGCGCCGGGTGAGCAGCGTCCAGAAGCGGTCCCGCGTCTCCGTGGCTTCGAAGAGCAGCGGTGAGTTTCCATCGTCGCGGGCCTCGCCGGGGGCCGCGAGCAGGGATCGCAGCTGCTGCGCCACGCGCTCCACTTCGTTCACGTCCTCGGGGGTGACGGGAGAGCGGCCGGCGAGCTTCTCCTCGTGCCTGCGGAACAGCGCCACCAGTCCCAGGCAGTCCCCCACCACGTCGCGGTGACCCTCTCCGTGGGCGGCCGTCACGTCCGCGGCGGTGAGGAAGGAGGCTTCCGCGAGCGCCTCCGCGGTCTTGAGCAGCTTGCGGCGCAGCTGCTGGGCGCGGTCGAAGAGGGTTCCAAAGGAACTGGCCCGCATGTCGCGCTGGACGCGCAACGCGGCCCAGGCCAGGCCCTGGGCGAGCAGCGGCAGTTCGCGCAGTTCCTCCACATTCACGCCCGGGAGCGCGGCGACCTCCGCCTCACGGGCGAGGACGCTCTCCACCCCGCGCTTCGTGTTGTGGAAGGCGAGAGCGATGTTCGAGCGGCACTCCTCCACGGCGCCTTCGAGGGCACGCGCGGGGGCGAGGAACACGTCATAGCCGGGCTCGGAGCCAAGGGCTTCCAGCTCGGCGATGTCGTCGGGCCCCAGTCCCGCTGTCGCGTGCAGGCCTCCAGCCATGCCGGGCAGGATAGCGGGCGCTTCCGGGCGTCACAACCTGTTGCCTGCCCCGCGTCGTGGCGGGCCTGCTGGGTCGTCCGGCGTGAGGCCGACCAGTGGGGCCGCACAGCCCGCCGCCCCGGTGCTTCGGGTGACTCGCGAGGTGAGGCGCGGGCCCGGGGACCCGCGAGGGCGTCATCAGACGAGGATCAAGTCTTCATCGTCGTCGTCGTGCGCGGTCCCTCCCTGGCTGTCCAGCACGTGCTGCGTGCGGCGCAGGCGTTCGTCGCTCAGGTCCGAGACGAGCATCAGGACCTGCGGGTGGCTGGAGATGAGCGAGTCGAAGTCCTCGCGCGGCAGGCGCAGCAGCGTGGTGTGGCGCGTGGCCTCCACGGTGGCGGTGGCCGGGGTCTTCCGCAGGAGGGAGATCTCCCCGAACAGGTCCCCTTCCTTCAGGCTCGTCAGCCGCTGCCCGCTCTTGTGGACCTCCACCTCTCCGGAGAGGACGACGTAGAGGCCGTCCGTGGCGTCGCCTTCGCGGATGATGACGTCACCGCGCTCCACGTCGCGCGCCCGGAAGCGCTCCACCAGGTTGCGGCGATCCTTGCGGTTGAAGGGGCGGAACAGCGCGGAGCTGTTCATCACGTTCGCGAGGAGCCGCTCGCGGCAGAACTTCTTGAGGGCCTTCGCCACGGGCGGATGGCTGCGCGAGAGCGTGGCGAGCACGGCGGCGGAGATTTCGAGCACCTGCGTGTCGTCGGACACGGACTCCACGGAGGCGGCGCGCGGGGCTCCGGACAGGAGCGCCATCTCGCCGAAGAAGGCGCCGACCTCCAGCGTGGCCAGGTCCTGGCGGCGGCCGTCCTCCTCTCGGAAGACGCGCACGCTGCCTTCGCAGATGACGTAGAAGGCGTCGCCGTGCGTGCCCTGCGCGAGGATGCGCTCACCGGGGCCGAAGCGCCGCAGCGGGCAGCGTTCGAAGAGCTGGATGAACGCGTCGCGCGGCAGGTCGGAGAAGAGCGGGATGGACGGCAGCGCGTCCCAGGTGCCGGGCCCGGCCTCTTCGGTCAGCTCGTAGACGGGCTCCTCTTCCGGCGCGTGTTCGGCCAGTCCTCGCTGGGCCGCGAACTCCACGGCGTGCAGCAGCGAGTCTGCTTCGATCTCCAGCTCCGTGAAGCTGGAGACGCGCAGGGACGCGCGCCAGGGTTCCGGGGCTCCGGCGGTGGTGGGCACCACGGAGGCTCCGGCGGCGACCGTGGCCGTGGGCCTGGAGGGCGTGTCGACGCGGCGGGGGCGCAGGCCCGGGGGCGCGGCTTGAGCAGGAGGCCTCGGCTCGGTGGGGGCCGGCGCGGTGTCGGGGCCCGTGATGGGCGGCGCGAGCGCCTGCCAGCGTCCGCTGGGCGTCCGGAGCTGGGGAAGCTCGGGCATGGGAGATGGGGACGGCGGTGCGACTCGGACGGACTGGCCCGTCGGTGCGGGTGGCGGCGTGGCGGCCTCGGTCACCGTGGGGGCCTTGGGCTCGTCCTGCGTGGGTTCGAGCTCGACCTCGACGGAGAGGACCACCTCGGTGTCGTCCGCGACGGGCGCGGGCGCATCCGACTGGTCCACCGGTGCTCCGCTGGCCTCCAGCGGCTCCGGGGGCGTGGGCCTGGGA